>CABUTL010000006.1 GCA_902494375.1 uncultured Collinsella sp. | reverse complement strand
CTGCGCGAGCCGCATTCACGCCAATCTGACGTTCAATTTCAAGGGCGCGACCAGAAGGTCAGCGCCCTTTCATTTCACGTCACCTTGGCGCAAATGCGGCTCGCTCGCTGGCATTAGTGCTACATCAGCGTTAACGTTGCCGCACTAAATTAGCTTTGTCGATTCCAGCTTTTCGATGATCCAGTCGTTGGCTTTGATGACTGGGCGGCGGAAGACGACGCCCAGGGCCAGCGACGGAATCAGATAGCTCGCCAGAATGCCTAGCTCAATCCAGTACTCCATGTGGTACGCACCGGCCATGGCGGCATGCATGGCGTTGATGCCGTGGGTGAACGGCAGGAACGGATAGATCGCCTGGAACACGGGGCCGGTCATCTCGATGGGGAACGTGCCGCCCGAACCGCCGACCTGCATGACCAGCAGCACGACGGCGAGCGCCTTGCCGATATCGCCAAACGAAACCGTAAGCGTGTAGACGATATTGGAGAACACGAGACTCGCGACCCAGCCCGCCAGCACAAACTGCAGCGGGTCGTCGCACTGGATGCCAAAGAACAGGATGTCGCCCGCACACACGAGCGTTGCCTGCAGCAGGGCCAGACCGCCAAAGAACAGGTAGCGGCCCAGGTAGATCTCGTGCAGGCGCACGGGGATGAGCTCGTTGATAAGCTCATCGTCAACCGAGACCTTCATCATGGCCGCCAGCACAATCGAGCCCACCCAGAGCGACAGAATCGTGTAGAACGGTGCCATGGCCGAACCGTAGTTGCGGATCGGATAGACCGGCTTGCGATCGAGCGCGACGGGGCCGGAAAGCGACACGGCCAGACCCTCGGGATCATTGCCGATCATCGTCTTGATCGTAGCGAGGTCATCCGACATCAAGGCGCCGTCGAGCTCGTCCTTAAACGCACTGATCTTGTCCGACGCCTCGCCCAGCTGATCAGAAGCCTTGTTGACCAGCTTTGCAGCCTTGGAGAGGCCCTTTGCCAGCGAACCGGATGCGTCGGTCAGGCCAGCAACAGCACTATCCAGATCGTTCGAAATACCGTTCAGCGAATCCAAAACGCCCGAGATGGTCTTCTTGAGCTCCTTTGCCTTGGCCGAAAACGTAGAGTCGTAGTCAGTCTTGGCGCCCGAGATACCAGCCTTGGCATCCGCGATTGCCTGATCGACCTCGGCACGCGACTTATTAACCTCTGCCATGCTGTCAGAGAGAGACTTCGCGGTGGCCGTCAAGTCCTTGGCGTTGTTGCGATACTCCACAGCAATCCTGCTCAGCGATGTTGCCACAGACTTGAGGCTGTCCTGGAGTTTTTCGTCAGTCACCTGATCGGCAAAGCTGCGGAGCTGGTCGGCCGTGGCGTCGATATCGTCGGCACGCGTGTTGAGCGCCGCCGCGGCATCGTTGAGCTGGGACACTGTAAGGTCGACATGTTGATTCGCGGCATCAAATGCCTTCGCAAGCTCGGCGGACACGTTGTCAAACGAGCCCGCGCTTCCGTCAATCGCGGCATTGATGGCGTCGTTGGCGTCCTTCAGCGCTTCCTTGGAATCGCTAATACCGCTCTTGACATGCTCCATCAGCTGCTTCGTTGACTCATCGACCGTGCCCGTCTGCTTGAGCATGCCGCTCGCCGACGTCAGCGAATCGGACGTGGAGCTCAAAATGCCCGCCAGCGACGAAGCATTTGCCCGAACGTCTCGCAGGTCCTCAATCGAATCGCCGAGCGTCGAGGACAGGTTGGCGATAAAGTTACCCACCTGGTCGGTGCTCATGTAATCGAGCAGGCTGGACACCGTCTTAAGACCGATCGTCGTAATGGTCTCGGTAAAAGTTTTGTTAACCTGGCTCTGGACGGCGCTCGAACCCTTCTCGGTCACGATCTGCGCAATGGCGTTGGCCTTCTGATTCTCGTAGAACTCGATATCGGCATGCTTCACGTCGGTCGAGAAAAGCGTCATCATGTCAGCGCTAAACGTTTTGGGGATAACGACGGCAGCATAGTACGCGCCCGACTTAACGCCCTCGATAGCCTTTTCGCGATTGTTGAGCACAACCCAATCGAAGCTCTCGTTGCCGCGTAGGGTGGCGGTCACGTTTTCGCCCACGTTAACCTCGACGGGGATCAAATCGCTCTCGTAACCCTCATCGGTGTTGACCACGGCGATCTTAAGATTGCCGGTGTTGCCGTACGGATCCCAGCTGCCGGCGATGTTAAACCACGCGTACAGACACGGTACGATAATGAGGCCCATCACGACAACCAAGCCGATCACGGAGCGAGACACGTTTTGGACATCGCGCTTAAACAGATGCAGGATGTTCTTCATTTATGCCTCACCTCCTTTGGAGTGCTTGCCAAGCGCGGTGGTATCTCCATCATTTGTGGCTGTGCTGTCGCTGCCCTGAGATTTATGGTGCGAGCCGATATGCGGCAAGCGGCCCGTGGACTGATCGCCGCCCTTGGCACCACGCTCGCTGGCGTTGAGGCCAAACATGTGGCGGGCGGCAGGAATGGCGGCCGTGTGTTCGCGCATCTCGCGACGCAGGTCCTCATCCGAAAGCGCCGAGATGCGCATCTGGGTATTGAGGCTCGCTCGGATATATTCGATATTGATAAGCCAGCCGCAGATGGCAATAACCGAGATGATCCAAATGACAAGCAGGATGATCTTGCCGTTATTGTCGATATCGAGAACCGTCGACAGGACAAAGAGCAGGACCTGAACGCCCACCACGGCGGCAAAACCGCCCTTGATGTAGTACGGGTAGCGATGTTCAAAGGCGACCGCATGATCGAGCAGTTCGCGACGGTACGAATCGGAATCGAGCATGACGCGCATGGCCGTGCGCAGCGAGTAGCGCTGGCGCGGCAGGTCGTTGGACTCGCAAATCATCATACCGGTCGTGGAGAGCTGTTTATCAAAGAGCAGGTTAAGGTTGAGCAGCAGCGGACGCAGCTGCAGGCCGATAAAGAGCGCCACGATCAAGAACACGCCCAGAATGCACAGGTTAAACAGGTAGTTGAACGAATACATGCCGCCGACCGTCTCGCGCAGCAGATTGATGCCGTAGGTAAAGGGCAGCAGCGGGTGCAGCCACTGGAAGAAGCCGGGCATCATCTCGATGGGGTACATGCCCGACGAACCCGGGATCTGCACGATGACGAGAATGACGCCGATAGCCTTGCCGATATGCTTAAACGTGGTGGACAGCGCATAGATGATATTGACGTAGGTGAACGAAATGGCGATGCCGCCCAGCACGAACAGCAGCGGGCTGACGCACTGCACGCCAATCACCAGATCGCCTACCGTAACGATGATGGCCTGCAATGCGCCCAGGATCACCATGAGCAACCAGCGGCCAAAGTAGCCTTGGCGCGCCGTAAAGCTGCCAACACCTTCACGGTCGACCTCGAGCTTGTAAATGGCGATGAGCACATAGCCGCCCACCCAAAGCGCCAGATTGGTGTAGAAGGGAGCGATGCCCGAGCCAAAGCTCTTGACCGGATAGATTGACTTGGACGTCAACTCAACCGGAGACGCCATGAAATCTGCCACGTCATTGACATCGACGCCCATCAGATCGGCCAGCTCGCCCATGGACTCGGAGGTCTGCAGCGCCGCGATGTCATTGGCGGCGGTTGCAAGCTTGTCCTGGACCTTGGCAAGCGAGGAATCGGTCTGGGACAGCGTGGTCTTGGCCTGGCCGAGCGTAGCGCTAAGCTGCGCCAACGTGCCGCGCGCATTTGCAAGTGTAGGTGTCATACCCGAGACGATACCGGTCAGGTCGCCCGAAACGGCAGCAAAAGAGTCGAGCGCGCTCGAGGCCTTCGGCAGCGCGTTTTGGCCCAAGTCCGTCTGGGCTTGGCCAAGGTTGGTCGCACCGGTATGAATTGCGTTATTGATAGCGTCACTGGCACCCGAAACAGCCGCTGCGTCATTCGCCATGGCGCTCGACTGCGCGGACAGACCGTCCTTGATGCTCTGAAGCTTTTCATTCTGCTCTCGAAGCAAATCGATGGTCGATACAATGCGCGCATCAATTTCCTCGGAACCTGTCGACGTGTCATTGGCGAGAATCTCCAAGTGCCCGATAACGGCCTTATTGTGGTCGATCGTCGCTTGAAGAGACTCGAGCGAGTTGTCGATACGGGTGGTCGTAGATGTGACCGCGCCCGTCAGCTTGCCGATGGCAGCGTTCGCAGAGGCCGACGTCTTGGTGAGCGCAAGGCTGCCTTCCGAGAGCGCCTTGGAGAGCGAGGTGATGGAGTTGCCCGCCGTGGAGCGAGCTTCGCTCAGCAGGTCGTTGCCCTGGGAGATCGCCTGCGTCAGCGACGGTGCCTGGCCTTGCAAGCCGGCAAGTGCCGCATCAGCCGAGGCGATAGCGCCACTCGTCTTATCGATGGCGGCATTCATATCGCCAATCGAATCGCGCACCTCGCCCAAGGTGTCGGACGCCTCGGACACCGAACTTGCCAGCGAGTCCTGAGTCTGGGTTGCCTTGTCCTTTAAATCGACACCGGCATCCTTGGCGATACCGGCAACAGTCTTGCCTACCGTAGAGACAAATTCCGAGTTGATCTGCTCCTCGATGGTGTTTGCACCGGTATCGGTAACCTTGGGCGCAATGGCGCTCTTCTTCTCATTGACGTAGTACGTGAGCTTGGGCTGATGGTAGTTGCCGTCGAGCATCGAAACCAGGTTATCCGAGAAGTTCTTGGGAATCACGATAGCGGCATAGTACTCGCCGCTCTCGACGCCCTCCTTGGCATCGGCCGTCGAGTCGACGAACGTCCAGCCCAACTGATGATTCTCCTTGAGCTGGTCGACCACTTTGTCGCCAGCGTTGAGCTCACCCACCAAGTCGTTTTGGGTGCCTCGATCGTTGTTGGCGATAGCAATCTTGATGCCTTGGGTGTTTCCATACGGATCCCAGTTTGCCACGATGTTATACCAGGCATACAGCGAGGGAATAACGCACACGCCAAGGGTAACCACCAAGGCGACGGGGTTCACAAGCAGTCGCTTAATGTCGCGCTTAAATATCGCAAAGGACACCTTTGCATTGGATAGTTTGCTGCCGAGACTCACGCTTGGACCATCCATCCTGTCGTTAAATCGAATCGTACTATCGACAACCATTGTACGTAGGCGCTTTAGCGTCTCAGAGCACAATGGTATTGAGTTTTGCGGGTAGCAATATACTACGAAGACAAATTAACGTACAGTTGTACAGTATCTTAAATTTCAGCAGGTCACAAAACCACAACCCGCACAAATTAGCAATTCAAATAGTCATCGGGGACGTTCTTAAACGACTAGTCAAACAAAAACGTCCCCAATGACTACTTAGGACCACGGCAACGTCGATGTTTTGGCAATGCCAGCGAGCGGGCGCCAGAGCGAACAAATTGGCATGAAAAGAGGACGGCATAGACCTTCTGGTCATGCCGTCCTCTTTGAATGACAAGTTGTCGCTCTGGCGCCCGCGCAGCGTCGACTGGTCCGCCGTTCGTTAGAACGGCGGAACTGAGGGCAGCGTCGAGCCGTTACGCGGTTCGTAGAACCGCGTAACTACCTAACTACATCAAGTTGCAAACAGCCGCCGCGAAGGCAACGGGGTCCTCGGGGAGGATGCCCTCGACCAGCAGGGCCTGATCGTAGAGCAAGCCGGAGTACTGCTTGATCTTGTCGGCGTCGCCTGCCTTCTGGGCAGCGACAAGCTTGTCGAAGACCGGGTGCTTGGCGTTGAGCTCGAGCACGCGCTGGCTCTTGGGCATACCGTCGGGCGCGCCCTCGGGACCCTTCTGGAGCACCTTCTCCATCTCGAGCGAAAGCGGGCCCTCGGTGGTGATGCAAGCGGGGGCATCGGTCAGGCGCGCGGAGACGGCAACTTTCTCGACCTTGTCACCGAGCGCCTCCTTCATAGCGCTGAAGAGGTCCTCGTTTTCCTTGGTGGCGTCCTCGGCCTCCTTCTTCTCGTCCTCGGTCGCCAGATCAAGATCGCCAGTCGCAACGTTCTTGAGCTCTAGATGACGATCCTCGACCTCGGGCTCGGCACCGTCGGCCACAGCCTTCTCGGCAGCCTCGCGGGCAGCATCGTCCTCGTAGATCTTGGGCATATCGGCGGCAACGTACTCACGCATAGCCTGGAACGTGAACTCATCCACATCCTGCGTCAGCAGCAGCACGTCATAACCGCGGTCGAGCACGCCCTTTACCACGGGTATCTTGGCCAAGCGCTCACGCGAGTCGCCGGCGGCGTAGTAGATGGCCTTCTGATCCTCGGGCATGCCCTTGGCATACTCGGCCAGGGTAATCATCTTCTGTTCCTTGGCAGACCAGAACAGCAACAGATCGGCGAGCTCATCGGCCTTCATGCCATAGCTCGAGTAGATGCCGTACTTAAGACCGCGGCCAAAGTTCTCAAAGAACTTCTCGTAGGCCTCGCGGTCGTTGTCACGCATATCCTCAAGGTCGGCGGTAATCTTCTTTTCCACACGCTTGGCGATGGCCTTGAGCTGACGGTTCTGCTGCAGCGTCTCGCGCGAGATGTTGAGCGACACGTCGGCGGAATCCACGACGCCGCGGACAAAGTTGTAGTAGTCGGGCAGCAGGTCGTCGCACTTCTCCATGATCAGGACATTGGAGCTGTAGAGCGCCAGACCCTTCTCGTAATCCTTGCTGTACAGATCGAACGGCGCGCGGCCCGGCACAAACAGCAGGGCGTCATACTCGAGCGTGCCCTCGGCATGGAAGCTGATGGTGCGCGCAGGATCGTCAAAGTCGTGGAACGTGGACTTGTAGAACTCGTCGTAGTCCTTCTGCTCGACATCGGAGCTGCGCTTCTTCCAGATCGGTGTCATGGAATTGACGGTCTCGAGCTCCTGGTAGTCCTCGTACTCGGGCTTGTAATCGTCGCCGGCGTCCTCGGGCTTGGGTTTCTGGCGGCTCTTGGACACCATCATCTGAATCGGGTAGCGCACATAGTTGCTGTACTGCTGAATCAGGCTCTTGAGACCCCACTCGGTCAGGAAGCGATCGTAGGTCTCGGCCTCGCCGTCGGCATCGAGCTTCTCGTTCTCGCGCAGCGTCAGGATGACATCGGTACCGTGCTCGGCGCGCTCGCCGTCCTCGATGGTGTAGCCCTCAAGACCGTCGGATTCCCACACATGGGCGACATCCTCGCCGTAGGCGCGGCTGACGACCTTCACATGGCTGGCGACCATAAAAGCCGAGTAGAAGCCCACGCCAAACTGACCGATGATGTCGACATCGGAGCCCTGCTGCTCGGCGTTCTCGGTCTTAAACTCCTCGGAGCCGGAATGGGCGATGGTGCCCAGATTGCGCTCCAGCTCCTCGGCGGTCATGCCAATGCCGTTATCCGAGATGGTAATGGTGCGGGCGTCTTTATCAAAGGAGACGCGAATGGCCAGGTCGCCCTGGTCGATCTTGACGCTCGGGTCCTGCAGGCTCTTAAAGTTGAGCTTGTCGACGGCGTCGCTCGCGTTAGAGATAAGCTCGCGCAGGAAGATTTCTTTATTGGTGTAGATGGAGTTGATCATGAGGTCGAGCAGTTTTTTGCTCTCGGTCTTAAATTGACGCATGTGCAGTCCTTTCGCGCTACCCCTGTCCGCAAAAACGGCCCGGTCGCCCGAGCCGCATCGCAGACCTGCTATGTTCAGACTTAGATTTTATAACCCATTAACGCGCATATATACATACGGAATCGAAAAACTGTATGTCCGAGCGCTCCAATGCGTCAATTGCCAAGGAGTGTCCCCAACTGCCGGCAGAAAAGGAACGTCCCTATCTGCCATCTACGCGCTTGGCCATCCAGACATGGGGTTGGCCCTCGTCTTCGTAATCTACCGGGGCAATTTGCGTGTAGCCCGCCTTTGCATAGAGCGGCAGCACGTATTCCTGCGCATGCAGCTTAATAAGCTTAGCGCCGGCATCGCGTGCACACGAAGCACTGGTCTCGACGATCGCACTCGCCAGTCCGCGACGACGCATAGCCGGCAGCACGGCGACGCGCCCCATAATGTAGGTCTCCCCCGCCGCGACGCCTTCGTCCAAGTCGCACGCCGGCGACACCGGAGCCTCTGCGTCAGCCACGCGCTCAAGCTCTTCGGGAAACACGCGCGAGCAACCGGCAAGCTCGCCGTCTACATAGAGCGTCACATGAATGCAGTTCGGATCCTCGTCGATAGCGTCGAACTCATTCTCGTAGCCCTGCTCGTCCATAAAAACGACGCGGCGCACCAACGCCGCGTCATCAAAGCATCCCGTCTTAAGTTGGATATCCATGCTGCCCTTTCATTCAATGCGAACGTTAGGGACAGATTTTAGCGAAAATGAGCTCCGCGCACGCTAAACTTCGCGCAAGCCTTCGCCAGGCAGTCGTAATGACCCACGTTATGGGCATCGCTCGCGATGAAGCTGTACAGGTTCTGATCGAACAGGCGCTGTGCCGGCTTTTTCTCGCGACCAAAGCGACCGCCGGCAATAAAGTCCGCCGAAGCCTGCAGCTTGCAGCCCATATCGACCAGGCGCTCCGCCACGCTTACATCCTTTTGAACCGCACGATAGCGCTCAGGATGAGCGATGATCACCTGGTAGCCACGGCACTGCAAATCGTAAATCGTGTTCTCGTACTCTCTAAACGCATACGCATCGGCATGCGTCGAAAGCTCGAGCAGAAACTCGTTGGTTCCATCAAAATGCAAGTGCTCCGCGGCATCGATACCAAGCTCAACGAGCTTTCGATGGTTGACCTCGAAGCCCATCTGGAGCGGAAAACCGTCAGCGTTATCGCGCAGCAGCTCAAAGGCATCCCACATCTTGTCGTAATCAAAATAGGGATCACGGCAGTGAGGAGTGCAAACAATTCTGGTTACACCAGCCCGCTTGGCAGCCTCGAGCATCGCCAAGCTCTCATCGAGATCGGCGGCGCCGTCGTCTACACCCGGCAAGATATGGCAATGAATGTCACGCATAGGTCAGCCTTAATCAACTAAACGTTTGCTCGGTTGGTGAAGATGCCCTTTTTGGAAGTCCCCTGATCGTCGGAGCCCTTCTTCACCTTCTTACCGTCCTTGGTGTAGTAGGAGTAGTAGTACTCGCTGGTCTCGGTCTCGCAGTAGTTCATAACGGTACCGATGAGTTTGACCTTCTCGGACTTCTTAAGCTGACCGATGGCGTTGAGCGCCTCCTCGCGCTTGGTGAAATCCTCACGCACGACAAAAAGCGCACCGTCGGTCAGACTTGCGATCTCGGCAGCATCGATGAAGGTGCCGACCGGGGGAGCATCAAAGATGACGTACTGGAACTTGGCGGACAGTGCCTTTACCAGCTTGGCAAAGCGGTGAGAGACGATGATGTCGGCAGGATTGGGAATATGCGGCTCGGCATCGAGGAAGTAGAAGTTCTTCTGACCCGTCTCGACAATCGCCTGGTCAATAGAAACCTGCTCGGAAAGGACTGCATAGAGTCCGCCGCGGGAGCGGACGCCGAGCATATCGGCAAGGGACCTGCGATGCATATCAGCCTCGACCAGCAGGACGCTCTTGCCGCTGGTGGCGATAGCCTGGGCAAGGTTGATGGAAACCGTAGACTTGCCCTCGTTGGGAATCGAGGACGTAACGGTGATGGTGCGAATGGGGTCGTCCACGCTCGCAAAGCGGATGTTGGCCAGAAGGGTCTTGGCGGCATTCTGTACAACGAGCTTATCGGTGTTCTTTGCCTTAGCCATGCCTATTTACCACCTTTCATAGCCGGAATTCGGCCAACAACGGGAATGCCCAGGAGCTCTTCCGCCTCTTCGGCACCGCGGATGCGGGTGTTGAGCATGTCTGCCAAAACGACATAGGCAACTGCGATAAAGATGCCCGCGAGGAACGCGACAGCAACGTACAGCATACGCTTGGGGCCGCTGGGGGCTTCGGGGGTCTTAGCCTCGTCGATAACGTTGATGCTCTGGGCAGCGCCGACGTTCTGAGCGACCGTACTCACCGAGCTAGCTATGGCCTTTGCGACCTTAGCCGTCTCCTTGGCATCGGTGCCGGTAACCGAAAGCGTAATGACACGCGTGGTGGTCTCGGAGGAAACAGACACCTTGTAGTCATCCAGATCGGTGAGGCCCAGTTCCTTGGCGGCGCCGCTCTTAACGCTATCGCTATCCAGCAGCGTGGCGATATCGTTGGAAAGCATCTGACTCGCCGAGAGATCGTTGTAGCTCATCTGGCCGCTATCGTCGGTCTTGGCGAGAATGTACATGCTCGTCGTCGCGGTGTAGGTGTTGTCCATCGCAACGAAGGACACGATGCCCATGGCGATCGCGCAGACCACCGGAAGGGTGATGACCAGCTTGAGGTGCTTTTTGAGCAGCTGGAACAGTTCGAGAAGGGTCATGCAGCTTGCCTTTCATTTCCCCAGTTCGGATTGACAAAACTGTCCGTATGTTATCGCATCTTTTTACCGAGACCAAACTCTATACATAAGAAACAGGCTCTCCTGTAAAAATGTCGGAAGCAATCGTAAAAATGCACAACAACGCCGCACCCGAAAGTCAAATGCGGCGTCTACATCAATATCTATGTTGTATCGCTATGCGAATGGCTCGTCCTGCTGTATGGGAAACGTCACCGTAATGGTGGTTCCCACGCCCAACTCGCTCGACAGATCGAGCGTGGCGTGATGATACAGGGCCGCATGCTTGACAATGGCAAGCCCCAGACCGGTTCCGCCGCGCGCCTTGGACCTACTCTTGTCCACGCGATAGAACCGCTCAAATACCTTGCCCTGTTCTTCAGGCGCGATACCGATTCCCGTGTCGGCGACCGCAAGGAACGGATGGCCTTCGTCGTTGGTGCCGCACTGCAGCGTAACCGTACCGCCGGGTCGATTGTAGCGGATGGCGTTGCTTGCCAGATTATAGATGAGCTCGTCAATCAAGCGCGACACGCCCTCGATGACCACAGGCTTGGTCTCATGACTTATCGTCACATTCGCCTGACGGGCGACCTGTTCAAGACGCTGCTCAACCGCATAGACGGCGCGCGAGAGCTCAATAGGCTCCGTGGACCCAATGGGCACCGTCTCGCCCTCAGTTGCACGCTCGGCCTCGTCCAAGTTAGACAGCGTAAGGATGTCGTTGACGAGCGCTGCCAAGCGGCCCGCCTCACGATAGATGCGACCGCCAAAGTTGCGCAGGTCGTCCTCGCCCTCGACCATGCCGTTTGCGATGAGCTCGGCATAGCCCGAAATCGCCGTAAGCGGCGTCTTGAGCTCATGAGTGATATTCGCCGTGAACTCGCGGCGCATACGGTCGTTGTCCGCTAGCACCGCCATTTGGCGCTTGAGCTCCTGGCGCTGCGACTCGATACGCTCAAGCATGGGGACCATCTCGGCATAGGCGTGCTCATAGCTACGGCGTGGGTGGTCCAAATCCACCTCTTGCAAAGGCGCGATGATGGCACGGGACTCGCGGCGCGCCATAAAAAACGAGAGTACCGCACCCGCTGCCGCGATAAGCAGCATCGGCGCCACCATCGACAGCAAAATCGCCGCAACGCCAGGCTGGGCCTGTGCCAAGCGGACAACCTGGCCGTTATCAAGGGCGACGGCGCGATACAGCATAATCTCGTCGAGCGTAGAGCTTGCGCGCTCCGCGGAACCCGAACCATTCTCAAAGGCCTCGATGACCTCGGGGCGATCGCCGTGGTTGGGCAATGTGGAAGGCGACGCCTCGTTGTCGTAGGCAACCGATCCATCCTTGTTAATCAGCGTGATGCGCAAGTCCTCGCGATCGAGGCTACGCAAGAACGGGATGGGCTCCTGCTGCTCGTCGAGGGCGGCAGCAATGAGCTCGGTTTCCTGCGCCAGATTGGCACTCGTGGCATCCGCCAAGGTGTTTTGCACAAAGAACGCACCCAGCACCGTAAACGCCACGATAACCGCCATGGCGCAGACAAAGATCGTCACAAAAACGCGGTGCGACAGCGTATGTTTTCCATGGGGGGCGAAGACCACGGGTTACTCCTCCGATGCGGTGGCCGCGGTGTCGTCGCCTTTGGCACCATCGCCGGCAGAAGGCTCGGCCAAGCGGTAGCCCACGCCGCGCACGGTCTCGATGGCGCTGGCATGCTCGCCCAGTTTTTGGCGAAGCGTCTGCACGTGCACGTCAACGGTGCGCGAACCGCCGTCGAAGTCCCAGCCCCACACGCTCTGCAGCAACGACTCGCGGGTAAAAACCACGCCGGGCTTGCGCATGAGGTACTCGAGCAGGTCGAACTCGCGCAGGGTGAGCTTAAGCGGCTCGCCGGCAACGGTCACCTCGCGATGGCTGGGCGAGAGCACGATGTCGCCCACGCTGAGCACATCGCTCGCCTGCTTGACCATGCCGCCGCGACGCAGCAGTGCGCGGCAGCGGCTCGCAAGCTCCATGAGCGAAAACGGCTTAGTCAGGTAATCGTCGGCACCGCCATCGAGCGCCATCACCTTGTCGAGCTCGGTATCCTTGGCGGTAAGCATCATGATGGGCACCGTCGCCGTCAGGCGATCGGCACGCAGTCGACGCATAATCGCCAAGCCATCGGTATCGGGCAGCATGATGTCGAGCAGGACGGCATCGGGTACCCGTCGCGCCACGGCAGCCTTAAACTCACCGTCGCACGAAAAGCCTTCGGCCTCAATCCCCTGCTTGCGCAGCGCATAGACCGTCAAATCCCTGATGTTGTCATCGTCCTCGACGTAATAGATCATGTTGAACCCCTTTGCGGCCGGCATGACCGCATCTTAACCCTAAAGGTACCTTTACTAGATGGTATCAGCCAAAACGCCCCGTCAAATAATCCGCCGTGCGCGGATCGGTCGGATTCTTGAAGAGTTGCGCGGTGGGCGCGTGCTCCACCAGCTCACCCAGCAAAAAGAATGCGACCGAATCGGAGATACGCGCCGCCTGCTGCATATTGTGCGTAACGACCACGAGCGTGCAGGTCTCTTTGAGCTCGCAGGCCAGCTGCTCCACCACCAGCGTCGACACAGGGTCGAGTGCCGAGGTCGGCTCGTCCATCAGCAGAATGTCGGGCTGCACGGCAAGTGCGCGGGCGATGCACAGACGCTGCTGCTGGCCGCCCGAAAGACCCAGACCCGACTCTTTGAGCTTGTCCTTGGCCTCGTCCCACAGGGCGGCGCGTCGCAGGGAGTCTTCGACCAGCTCGTCGAGCACGACGCGATCGCGCACACCCATACCGCGCGGCCCATAGGCGACGTTGTCGTAGATGCTCATGGGAAACGGGTTGGGGCGCTGGAACACCATGCCCACGCGCTGGCGAAGGCGGCAGATGTCGTAGTCGCCCAGGATATCTTGACCATCGAGCGCAATCTTGCCCTCGATTCGGCAGTCCTTGATGCCGTCGTTCATGCGGTTAAAGCAGCGCAGCAACGTGGACTTTCCGCAGCCCGAAGGCCCGATGAACGAGGTAATCTGCTTGTCGCGGATCTTGATATTCACGTCCTTGAGCGCATGGTGGTCGCCATAGAACAGGTCGAGGCCCTCAACATCGATTCGCGTCGGCGAGGCGGCAAGATCTTCTGCCGTGGGGCGAGTCGCATCCCCAACCTCGCGCTCGTGCGCGGCCTCGGCCTGCGCTTTCATGAGTTCTTCAAGCTCCGTGGGCTCCACAGCCGCAGCAGCCGTCATACCGCATACCTCCACATCGATATCAATTCAGCAGTATCGATAGTAGGAATCGCGGCTCATATGCACGTGAGCGCATTGTCAAGTGTTTGTAAGGGCACACTGGCTATGCGGCGGGCAGCTCGATGGTGAATATCGTGTGTTCGGGCGTCGATTCACATGCAACGGTACCGCCGTGCGCGCATACGATCTCCTTGGCGATGGCAAGCCCCAGTCCAGCGCCGCCGCGATTGGTCGCACGCGCCGCATCCAGGCGATAGAACTTCTCAAAGATCACCTTGAGCTTTGCCTCAGGGATGGGATCGCCCTGATTGATAAAGCGCACGCGCACGCCGCCATCGTCTTGGCGCCCGGCCTCAATCGTGATAGTCGAGCCCTCATAGCTATAGGCGACGGCGTTTTTCATGATGTTGTTGAACACGCGGGCCATCTTGTCGCCATCCACGAGCACCGTCAGGTCCTCGCGAATATCAACTTGGGCTTCCTTATGCTGCTCGTTGAGGATGGGATAGAACTCGTCAGTCACCTGAGCCAGCAGCAACCCCAAATCAACATAGCCGCGCGTGAGCACGATATCGTGGAAGTCAAAGCGCGTGATATCGAAGAACTCTTCGATGAGCGCATCGAGCCGGTGCGCCTTGTCGAGAGCCACGCCCGTAAAGTGCGCACGTTGCTCAACCGGCAGCTCAGGAGCCTCTTGCAGCAGCGAAAGATAGCCCACCACACTGGCAAGCGGGGTGCGTAGGTCATGTGCCAAGTACGTGACCAGATCGTCCTTGCGATGCGACTCGTCACGCAGAGCTTGCTGCACCTTGCGCTCACGGTCACGCACGCGGTTAAGGGCGCCCTCGACCTCCAAGAAGTCGCCGTCGATGTTGTCCCAGGTGTCGGGGTGATCGATCAGGCGATCTTGAATACGAGCGGCCAGCACACAATCGGCATGCTGCTCGCCCTGTTCGTAGCCCTGGTAGTACAGGGCGCGACCACACAAGAACAGCACGCACACGGCAAGCGCCAGCACAAAGCCAAGCATGTTGAATACAAAGCCGGCATCGAACAGCACCGGCCCTTCGATGCCGCCGAGCGCCATGGCGCCAATCGCCAACGTCATGGCCCACGCGGCGCCGCCAATCACCACGCAGCGGCACACGATCTCAAATCGATCGATCAGCAAAAAGCCGACAAGCAGCACCGCCAAGATTCCGACGATGTTGTCGATGCCAATCAGCAGCAGGCTCAGCAAAAAGAGCAGCACCGTTGCAAGCGCGCGGTTGTCGACGACCGACCTCACGTATTCAAAGAGCCGATCGGGCACCTCGAACGCTTGCCTATCGTCTTTTGTCATATCAAGATCCTCACAAGCGAAAAGCGTTATTCGATGATGTAGCCGACGCCCCAGACGTTTTTGATAAAGCGCGGCTTTTGTGCGTCGTCGCCAATCTTTTCGCGCAAGTGGCGAATGTGCACCATCACCGTATTGTTGGAGCCGGGCATAAAATCCTCGTTCCACACCGCACGGAACAGGTCCTCCACGGCCACCACGCTGCCGCGATGCTCGACCAGATACAGCAAGATTGAATACTCGGTGGGTGTGAGGCGTACCGGTGCACCGTCCACCGTCACGGAACGAGCGTCGCGGTTGATCTCCAAGCCGTCGAGCTGAATGGTCGGCGACTCGGCCGCCTGTGCACGGCTACCGTAGCTGGTGTAGCGGCGAAGCTGAGCGTGCACGCGCGCGACGAGCTCCAGCGGACGAAACGGCTTAACCACGTAATCGTCCGCGCCAAGCGAAAGGCCCTCGATCTTGTCTTGCTGGGCATCGCGCGCCGTCAGCATGATCACAGGATAGGTATGGCTGGAACGGATCGTACGCAGCAGCTCAAACCCATCGATATCGGGCAGCATGACATCAAGCAGCGCCAGATCGAACTCCTGCTCCAAAATCGCCTTGGCAGCATCGGCCCCGCTATAGGCAATCTGGACATCAAAGCCCTCTTTTGTAAGGTAGATGCCAACCAAGTCGGCGATGGCCTTTTCGTCATCAACTACCAAAATGCGCTCGTTCATGCGTGCTCCTCTCGCGCTCCATTATGCCTGAGGCGACGCACGCCACACACAACAAGCGTGGGTGATTAAGTCGGCCTTAAGCACCCTTGTGCCCGTTCGGGTGCGGATGTGGGCCAAGCGCGCACGCGATGATCGCCGACGCCGGCAAACGATATACTCTAGTTTCAGAAGAGACCATCCCGTCGAAAGCGAAATCTGTGAAGTCCCTCACCTCTTTTGCAAAGCGCTCAGCCCAGCTTGCCGCCGGCTTTGTCTGCGCTATCGCCCTTGCCGCTGGCGCGCCCACCGTCGCCGGCGCCCAAGTGCTCACGACCGACAATGTTTGCGGCAAAACCGCCGATGCGCGCGGCATCACGGCCGAAAACCTGCCCGATATCGATGCGACCAATGCCCTCGTCATGGGCAAAGACGGCACCGTCTACTATGGGCGCGGCGCCGATGAGCAGGTCAAGATTGCCTCGATCACCAAGGTCATGACCGCAATCCTAACCGTCGAGAATTGCAAGATGGACGAGAAGGTCACGGTGAGCAACGCCGCAGCCACCGTGGGTAATTCGACCGCCGGCTTGCTCGAAGGCGACGAGCTTACCGTGGAGCAGGCACTGCGCGGCCTGATGATTCCCTCGGGCAACGACGCCGCCATCGTGCTCGCCGAATATGTGGGCAAGAAAATCGACCCTAAGACCAAAGACGCCGAGGCCACATTTGTGAAGGCCATGAACGAGCGCGCTAAGAAGCTCGGCTGCACCGGTACGCTTTTTGAAAACCCGCATGGTCTGGACTTTGATGAGTGGGCTGGCGATATGCACTCAACCGCACACGACGTAGCGCTGATGATGCAGGAGGCCATGAAAAACGACACGATCCGCGAGGTCGTAGCGAGCGAGGATTCCTGGATCGAAGTCACGGGCGCCGACGGCACCGACCATTCGCATTCCATGGACACGCATAACTATTTGCTGGGCCAAGATGGCAACATCGGTGGCAAGACCGGCACCACCGACGACGCGGGCTATTGCTTTACGAGCGCCTACAACCGCGACGGCGACGAGATCTACACCGTTATTTTGAACTCCACCACCACCGATCAGCGCTTTACCGATACCGCCACCCTTGCCAACTGGTACTACGGCCACAAGGTGACGGTCGCAATCGCCAACACGCAGGAAAAGACCGCCAACGGCAACCCGCTTATGGCGCGCATTGGCCAAACCGACTGGACGGATAAGACAATCGACGCCACACTCGCCGATCCTACGGCGCAAGCGACCGTGTTTTCCCTTGCCGGCGAGGTGACCGAAAAGGTTAGCTACGACGATCTTTCGGGCACGGTGCATGTGGGCGACAAGGTGGGCAGCGTTACTCTCAAGCAGGACGGCACCAAAATCGCCGTTATGGACCTGGTTGCCGACGAGGAAGGTGCAGGGCCGAATCCCATTGAATGGCTGCTCGTGAAGCTCGATCGCTTGGGCCGCCGCATCGACAACCGCCCGCTCACAGCCGAGAGCGAGACCGTAGCCAAGGCACCCGAGGTGTAAGGTCGAAGAACAATACACTCGCTGAAAGGAGGCGTCCAACGGGGCGCCTCATTTTTTGAGGGTTCGAATCCCCAGTTAACATTCTCCTAATCAAAAAAGGGCCCTGAATGGGACCCTTCTTTCAATTCATACTGGCGGAGAGCTGGGGATGTCCGGGCATGCTACGCATGCCCTCCGGCTTCAAAGCCTGGCGGCTTTTCGCCCACGGGCTACAAACGCTTTCGCGTTTGCTTAACGCCCGTGCCCTCTCGGGTTCGAATCCCCAGCGCCCTTTCTCGATAATAAAAAAGGGCCCCCGATGGGACCCTTCTTTAAAGTTAAACTGGCGGAGAGCTGGGGATTCGAACCCCAGATGCCCTTTTGGGGCATACTCGCTTAGCAGGCGAGCACCTTCGGCCTCTCGGTCAGCTCTCCGTAACAGCCGTTCTATAGTAACCAAACAGTCGAGGATGGGCAAGAGGGAATTTTCTAATTGCCTAGCATCCTTTCCTCCTTGGAGGCTTCGCCTACCCCAGCGAGCGGTTGAGGGAGCCGAGCTCGTCGTTGCCCATGGTGCGCCACATTTGGAAGATGCAACCGCGTGCCAGGAAAAAGAAGCCGTTGTCGACCAGTTGCACAGCGGCATCTGCCAGCTGATTCGTCACGGCGGACACTGGCGGCAGCTCGAGTCCAGCCTTGCGGATGGTCTCGACCGCCTCCTCGAACGTCGGAGGCTCGCTGACGCCCATCTCATTCATAAGGCCCTGCATTTCTTCCAGCGCACTACTGCCCGATTCCTCACCGCGCGGCACCAGACGGTAACAAGCCAGCGCTAGGTCGAGCTGATCGCAATTCCAATAGGCAAACGCCAAGCGATAGAACAGGTAGCCGATTGCAGAACGATCGCTGGCAATACGTAGGCCGTGGCGCGCCACCTCGATAATCTCGTCAAAGCGCTCCAGACGCGCAAGCACGTTGATGAGCGCAAAGTGCGATTGCATGGACGAGCGTGCCAGATCGTAAAGATGGCGCACCTCGGGCAGTGCTCGTTCAAAGTCCTCTTGCTCGGCGTAAAAGCTGCAGATCTCGTGCTGGGCAAAGTACAGTGCATCGGGCGCACGAAGGATTCGCACAGAGCGGTCTTCTTCCAACACCGGTAGCACCATGCGCACCAGCTGGTTATCGCAAAACTGCGTTTGAACCGGACCTGTCGCCAAAAGCTCGGCGACGGCGCACTTAGCCTCCAACTCCTCAACAAGACGGGAAAAGCCTTCAAAAGCACCTGTACGGTCGACTTTTGCCTGCTCGCGCAATTCAACAACACGGGCCACGTATGGGTCGTCGTCCTCTTCCATGACCTCCAACTCGTCAGCCGTATCGGCAAGCAGCAAATCGCGCAGCGCCGGCGGAAGCGTGCGATGGTCATCACGCGGACGAGCATGAACCTCCGCAGGTTCAATCGTCTCCGGAGCAGTTGACTCATACGCCTCAAGTACACGCTTGCACGGCATATCGTCCATGTCCATGCTCTCAAGATCCTTGGCGACAGGCACGCAATCGGCCAGATAGGCCGCGCGCCCAAAGAAATACGTTGCGACAACGCGCTCGCCCTGCTCACTGTCGGGAGCAGCAATCTGCACATAGCAGCGCGTGATGCAGGTGCCCGCGGCAAAACACGCTGCCGCAAGCGTGAGTGCCACGCGCGCATCGTGTTCCGCGGCCCAGACCGCGCGCGTGTCCTCGTCCAGCTCGCGCCAGGCGTCATCTTGAGCGTCGTATTCACGTTGCGGCATGGCATCCACGACAGACTGCCCAAACCGAACGAGCATAATCCCCTCGGCAACGTTTGCCCGATAGG
The DNA here is from genome assembly GCA_902494375.1 of uncultured Collinsella sp. Lineage (GTDB taxonomy): Bacteria > Actinomycetota > Coriobacteriia > Coriobacteriales > Coriobacteriaceae > Collinsella. The sequence continues at coordinate 1,606 of CABUTL010000006.1, read as the reverse complement.
TATAGTCGAGCCGTGTGACAACGTTAAGTGCCTCGACGATACGCGCGAAGCGGGTACGCACATCCCACTCACCGCCCGGCTGGCAAGCCACCGTACCCGGTTTGCCCCACGGGTTATCGCTCGAGGCCGTATCGAGCAGTCGGGGAACATCGTTGGTCGTCTTGGCGATATGCCACGCATCAAAGAGCGCGCAGCCCTCAAGGCTCGGCGAGGATGCCGCAGGGGCCAATCCGGCCCCGATGCGCTCGAGGATGCCAGAGAGGCGGTTGAGACGGCACTCGATGGCAAGCAGCATGTCAATCTCGTCCTGGTCCAGCAGGCTACGATCAAAATTGAGATAAAACAGCTTTGACCGGTCGATGCGCGCCAGGCTCATTTCGGACTTGGCGGCAATGGTGCGCAGACGGGGCAAGTCAATTTCGCTCATAAGGGTGGCGGCATAGCGCTCGATACCGCTCGGATTCTCGGCATGGTCAACGCGGTAAAGCAGCGTCTCGATAGCATCGGGGAGCGGTGACGTGTTAAAGCCCAAAAACACCTCGACCGGCTCGGGCAACTTTACGAGCTTGATCTTGTCGACAACGTTTTGCATGTCCGCATCGAGACCGTCGACGCCCGCCGTGTTCGCAATAGCGCTTTCGGAGTTGGCAAATATCACGTAGCGCAGGAACATCGACGCCATGAACTCGCCGTAAGGAAGGGAGCGGGCCGAATTCCATGTCTCGTGATCGGACTGCTCGCGCATGGGGCCTTCGGGAGAGCCGATGACTCGCGCCCGGGAGCGCATCGTCCCATCGGTACCCCTGACTGCAATCTCACCGATGTTGGAATCGGACTCGTCAAGAATCAGCTGCATGTCGGGATCGTCGGGCAGCGATACTTCGTTAACGGGACGGTCCACCTTATAGGCCTCACCCGAAACGCTCACGTAGCCCAAAAGCGACACATGGCTTTTGCCGACAAATTCGACGACATAGCATGATTCATGCGGGTCCTCGCCAAAGAGTTTCCAGACCACGCCATATGAGCGCCCCGCAGGCTGCTCGGGCATCGCCGGAAAGCGCTTCTTGGGATCGAGAAACCTGAGCTTGTATGTCGGACGCTCTGCCACGAAGTATCACCCTGATCGGTCGCTTGAAGAAGGAGTGGTCACGGATGGGCCGCGACACCTACTCGAAATCTTACACGAGTCGACAGGAAATAGTCCGCTTTACGCCCGCGCCTCGACCGAGGTTCGAATCCATGCGGTGCTTACGTAAAAGAAAAGCCCCCGTTGCCGGGAGCTTCGATCTCAAATGGTGCGGCGTATAGGATTCGAACCTATGACGTTCTGATTCGTAGTCAGACCCTCTATCCAGCTGAGGTAACGCCGCGACTTGTTAAGTATTATGCACATCGACTGAATAAAGGTCAAGTGTTTTTCAAAAAAAGTTATTGAATTTGATTTTTACTCATTTTTGACCACTTGATGCGATCTTCGACGCATCGCGATATAAAAAAGCCCCCGTTTCCGGAGGCTTAAAACTCAATTGGTGCGGCGTATAGGATTCGAACCTATGACGTTCTGATTCGTAGTCAGACCCTCTATCCAGCTGAGGTAACGCCG
>CABUTL010000005.1 GCA_902494375.1 uncultured Collinsella sp. | reverse complement strand
CGCCGCAATGCGCAGACTGGCGAGTGGGAGGACTATCCCAACTTTGTCGACTGCACTATGTTCGGCACCCGCGCCGAGGCCGTGAGCCGTTTCCTCGCAAAGGGAAACAAGGTCGCGATCGAGGGCAAGCTGCGCTACAGCTCTTGGGAGCGCGACGGCCAGCGCAGGAGCAAGCTTGAGGTCATCGTCGATGAGATCGAGTTTATGAGCTCCCGTGGTGGCCAGGGTGGCTACGATCAGGGCGGTTACGCCCCCGCAGCTCCCGCGCCCGCAGCGCGTCCTGCCGCACCGGTGGCTACGCCGCCCGCGGTCGACGTCTACGATGAGGACATCCCGTTTTAAGGGCTGTTCACCTATTTTTGAGTGAGAGGCGGCTTCGGCTCGCCGAAGTTGCCAAACGAAAGGTATTTTGACATGGCTAATGATTATTCTGCACGTCAGCCGCGTCGTAAGTACTGCCAGTTCTGCAAGGAGAACACTGAGTTCATCGACTATAAGGACACTCAGCTTCTCCGTAAGTACATGACCGACCGTGGCAAGATCAAGCCCCGTCGCGTCACTGGCGCTTGCACGCAGCATCAGCATGACATCGCCAACGCCATCAAGCGCGCCCGCGAGATGGCTCTCCTGCCGTACACCGTCCCCGTGGTTTCCTCTCGTGGCAACCGCGACCGCGGCTAAGAAGGGAGACGCATCATGAAGGTTATTCTTCTCGATGAGATCAAGGGCAAGGGCGGCGAGGGTGACGTCGTAGAGGTCGCTCAGGGTTACGCTGAGAACTTCCTGTTCCCCAAGAAGCTCGCTGTTGCCGCCACCAAGGGCAACCTCAAGCAGCTTGACGAGCGTCGCAACAACATCGCCAAGCGCGAGGCCGTCCGTCTGGCTACCGCCAACGAGACCAAGGCTGCCTTCGAGGGCAAGCAGGTCACCGTTGACGTCAAGGTTGGCGACGAAGGCATCCTCTTTGGCTCCGTTACCGCCGCTATGATCGCTGACGCCATCAAGGATCAGCTCGGTATGGACATCGACCGCAAGCGCGTCGAGCTCGGCAAGCCCATCAAGGTTGCCGGTGCCCACACCGTCGCTATCTCGCTGTACCGCGAGATCAAGGCCGAGGTTGTCGTTCTCGTCGGCGTTACCGCCGAGGAGCTCGCTGCCGAGGCTGAGGTCGAGGAGACCGCTGAGGTCGCCGAGACCGAGACCGCCGAGGTCGAGACCGAGGCTGCTGCCGAGTAGCATTTGCTGCAACGCAACAATCTTGTTCTAAGAAGGGCGCTCTGGGAGACCAGGGTGCCCTTTTATTTTTTGCGCTGGGTGAGTGCCGTAGCAGCCATTGAGATGCGGTCCCGTGTGTGGGACCGTTCATCCGTTTGGTTCGGTGATGATTGCCAAGGCGCGGCTCGATTTATGGCCGCGGCTGATACTATGGATGCTCGCAAGCGATATGAATGAGGATGCTCATGGCATATGACGATAGGGAGACGGGGCTGACGGTCGAGGACCGTGGCTCCAAGTTGGGTCTCCCCCAAAACCAAGACGCAGAGGCCAACGTACTGGCCGCTATGCTGCTATCGCCCGAGGTGGTCGAAGAGGCCCAGGTCGAGCTGCAGCCCGATGACTTCTACCGGCCCATTCATAAGACCATCTATACCGCGATGGTCGATATGTACAACAGCCGCATCCCCATCGACTCCATCTCGCTGATCGATTACCTGCGAAGCATCAACAAGCTCGATGCCGTGGGCGGCGAGGCATACATTTTGGAGCTGATGGGTCAGACCCTGTCGCTCGTCAACTGGCAGCACCATGCCGCCATCGTTCGTCGCGACTCGATGCTGCGCGAGCTGATTGGCGCCACCAACGAGATCAACGCGCTGGCCTACAACGCCCCCACCGACACCAAAGAGGTCGTGGAGCTGGCCGAGAGCAAGCTGCTCAAGGTCACGGCGCGTGAGGTTAAGTCGAGCTACAAGACGCTGACCGAGTTTATGGTCGAGGCCTATAACGAGGCCGAGGAAGTGTGCAAGGCCGGTGGTCAGGCTGCAGGTGTGCCCACGGGTTTCCCGTCGCTCGACCGTATGCTCATGGGCTTCCGTGAGGGCCAGCTCATCATTATCGGCGCCCGCCCCGCCGTGGGTAAGACGTCGTTCGCCCTGAACTTGGCGCTCAACGCCGCCGCCGCGGGCTATACCGTCGGCTTCTTCTCGCTGGAGATGTCGGGCAAGGAAATTGCCCAGCGTCTGATTTGCGCCTATGCCATGATCTCGATCAGCGACTTCCGTACGGGCCGCATTAGTCCCGAGCAGTGGGCCAACATCAATGAGGCCACGCAGACGCTGTCCAAGCTCGATATTCTGATTGACGATACGCCCGGCACCACGGTGACCGAGATTCGCGCCAAGAGCCGCCGCATGCTCCATAACAAGGAGAAGGCCATCATCATCCTGGACTATTTGCAGCTGGTGAGTCCCCCGCCTGGACGTCGTTCCGAGAGCCGCACCGTCGAGGTCTCCGAGATGTCGCGTGGTCTGAAGATTATGGCCAAGGAGCTCAAGATTCCGTTGATCGCGCTGTCGCAGCTGTCGCGTCAGGTCGAGTCCCGTACCGGCAAGCGCCCGCAGCTTTCCGACCTTCGTGAATCGGGCTCCATCGAGCAGGACGCCGATATCGTTATGTTCTTGGACCGCTCCGCCGACGAGGCCGAAGCCTCGCGCGATGATCGACCCGACGAGGGCGTTACGCGTATCGTCGTGGCCAAGAACCGTTCGGGCCCGATCGGCGACGTCGACCTGATGTTCCTGCCGGCATCCACCAAGTTCTATGAGCTTGATGGGGCGCATGCCGAGGAGTAGGACAGGCGCCCGTTGCACGGGTATACTGGGAATGTTTTGTGCTTCTGCGTGCCGGCGTGGCGCGTAGACAGTCCATGAATGTAAGGAGTAAACATGCCGTCAACCGTTTTGGTCGGTGCCCAGTGGGGCGATGAGGGCAAGGGTAAGATCTGCGACCTGGTCGCCGGCGACTTCGATGCCGTCGTGCGCTACTCGGGCGGCAACAACGCCGGCCATACCATCGTCGTCAACGGCAAGAAGTATGGCCTGCACCAGGTGCCCTCCGGCATCATGTATTCCGACCACGTGTCGGTGATCGGTAACGGCTGCGTCGTCAACCCCAAGGTTGTCCTTGAGGAGATCGACATGTTCGAGGCCGACGGCATCACCACCAAGAACCTCAAGATTAGCGGCAACGCGCATGTCATCATGCCGTACCACATCGATCTGGATGGCGCCTTTGAGCAGAAGCTCGGCAAGAAGAACATCGGTACCACCAAGCGCGGTATCGGTCCGTGCTATCAGGACAAGATGGCCCGCATTGGCCTGCGCATGCAGGACATGCTGGACGAGGCACTGTTCCGCGACAAGCTGGAGACCGCTCTCGCCCGCGTGAACCCCGAGCTCGAGCTCATCTACAACCTGCCCACCTACACCGTGGACCAGATTTGCGACGAGTACCTGCCCATGGCCGAGCGTCTGCGCCCCTACATCACCGAGACGAGCCTGCTGCTCAACAACATGATCGATGAGGGCAAGGACCTGCTGTTTGAGGGCGCCCAGGCGACGCTGCTCGACATCGATCACGGCACCTATCCGTACGTGACGTCTTCCAACTGCACCGCCGGCGGCGCCATCACCGGCTCCGGCGTGGGCATGAAGAACGTCGACCGCGTGCTGGGCGTCATGAAGGCCTATATCACCCGCGTCGGTTCGGGCCCCATGCCCACCGAGCTTTCCTATGAGTCCGAGGCCGGTCACACGCTGACCGAGGAGGGCTATGAGTACGGCGTGACCACCGGTCGCCGTCGTCGCTGCGGCTGGTTCGACGGCCCCATCGCCAACTACGCCTCGCGCGTCAACGGCCTCACCGATATCGCCCTGACCAAGCTCGACGTGCTTTCGGCCTTCGACACCATCAAGGTGTGCGTGGCCTACGACGTCGATGGCGAGCGCTACACCAGCGTGCCCGAGCATCAGGTGCGCTTTGAGCATGCCAAGCCCATCTACGAGGAACTCCCCGGCTGGAAGTGCGACATCACCGGTTGTCGCAGCTTTGATGAGCTGCCGCAAGAGGCTCAGGACTACGTGGCGTTTATCGAGGATCTGGCACACACCCGCGTGACGTTCATTGGCGTTGGCGCTGGTCGCGAGCAGATCATCAACCGATTCTGGAAGTAATCGGGACTATTTGGTTATTGCGATATACCCCTTTGCAGCCCGGACGGGCGGCCGATGGGTATATTTGCTTGCAAAGGGCTCGCGCGGAGCGGGCCATTCATCCATAGAGGAGGCACCCTTGAAGGCGGACACTCAAACCATCGACATCCTGTTGTTGGGCAGCGGCGGCCGTGAGCATGCTTTGGCAGCTAAGCTCGCAGCATCACCGCGCGCCGGCAAGCTCTACATCGCGCCGGGCAACGGCGGCACCGCGAGCTGTGGCGAGAACGTTGTTCTCGACGATTGCGATCCTGCGGCCGTGGCGGCGTTTGCGCAGAGCCACGGATGCGGACTCGTGGTAATTGGCCCCGAGGCTCCGCTCGTGGCGGGCGTGGCCGACGCCGTGCGCGCGGCGGGTATTCCCTGCTTTGGCCCGGGTGCCGAGGGTGCCCAGATGGAGGGTTCCAAGCTGTTCTCCAAGCAGCTCATGGAGCGTGCGGGCATTCCGACGGCAGCCTATGGTTCGTTTACCGACGAGGCTTCGGCTCTCGCCTACGTGCGCGAGCAGGGCGCTCCGCTGGTCGTGAAGGCCGACGGCCTTGCCGCGGGCAAGGGCGTTATCGTGGCGACCGAACTTGAGCAGGCCGAGGAGGCCGTGCGCGAGTGCTTTGGCGGCACCTTTGGCGATGCCGGCAACACCGTGGTTATCGAGGAGATGCTCGTTGGTCCCGAGTGCTCACTGCTCGCCTTTACCGACGGCAAGACCGTGCGCCCCATGGCCACCTCGCAGGACCACAAGCGCGCCCTCGAGGGCGACAAGGGCCCCAACACCGGCGGCATGGGCGTCTACAGCCCGGTGCCCATCGTGACCGACGAGGAGCACGCCACCATGGTGGCGGTCATGGAGCAGACCGTTGCCGAGCTTGCTGCCGAGGGCATCGACTACCGCGGCTGCCTGTATGGCGGCTTTATGCTCACGCCTGCCGGCCCCAAGGTGCTGGAGTTCAATGCCCGCTTTGGCGACCCCGAGACGCAGGTCGTGCTGCCGCGCCTTAAGAACGACCTGGTTGAGGTTATGCTGGCCTGCGCCAACTGTGAGCTCGATCAGATTGAGCTCGACTGGCGCGACGAGTGGGCCGTGGCCGTTGTCCTGACGAGTGCGGGCTATCCCGGCAGCTACGAGAAGGGCAAGGTCATCACCGGTATCACCGATGCCGAGGCCATGGAGAACGTGACCGTGTACCACGCGGGCACTGCTGCGGTGAACGGCCAGCTCTTGACCAATGGTGGTCGCGTGCTTGCCGTGACCGCTCTGGGCGACACGTTCGAGAACGCTCGCAACCTTGCCTATGAGGCCTGCGAGAAGATTGATTTTGAGGGTAAGACCCTGCGTCACGACATCGGCCTGCGCGCGCTGCGCGGCCGCGACGCCTGGGATGCCTAAAGTCCGAGAGGAATGAGACGGATGGACGAAAAGAACGAAGAGCTCGTGGATGCGCAGATCGTCGAGGAGGACAGCCGCGTGTATGGGCACGCCGAGGGCGAACCTGGTGGCGAGGTCGCTGACGAGCCGGCGCTGGTGCTGGGCGACGATGACCCGCACGATGCCGAGCTGCACGAGAAGATTCTTTCGGAGGAGTGCGCCTGGAAGGGCAAGATCCTCGACGTCCACCGTCTTGAGGTTGAGCTGCCCAACGGTCGCCGCAGCGCCCGCGATATCGTTCGCCATCCGGGTGCGGCGGCCGTTGTGGCGCTGACCGAGAGCGGCAAGATCGTACTGGTGCGTCAGTACCGCACCGCCATCGACCGCGTGACGGTCGAGATTCCCGCCGGCAAGCTCGATCCAGGCGAGGACCCGCTCGATTGCGCCAAGCGCGAACTGCATGAGGAGACGGGCTTTAGGGCTGGTCGTATTCGCTTTTTGACGTCGATTGTCACGTCCTGCGGCTTCTGCGATGAGATCATCCACATCTACCTGGCTACCAAGCTCGAGTTTGATGCGCCCAATCCCGATGATGACGAGTTTGTCAACGTGGACCTGGTGCCGCTGCACGAGCTGATCGACGCCGTGCTCGACGGCAAGATCGAAGACGCCAAGACCGTCGTGGGCGCCTTGGCCTGCGATAGCATCGCGCATCGCCTGGGTGGAGCCGAGCTCTAATGAGTCGACGCTGCAAACGCCCCTAAACGGCAATCTGCCTTTCAATCGTCGCTCGCGTACCTAAGTACGCGTCGCTCCTCTTTCAAGGCACCTTGCTCGCTTAGGGACGTTTTCGCTGACGCTGCCAGATCATTGGCGTTATGTCTGTCGTGGGTTTTTCTTTCGGTTCGCTTGGTCAACCGATTTTTCCGTTCTTCCTATTTCTAGAGGACCACATGCTGAAGCGTTTTTTGTCGTATTACAAGCCCCAGATGGGGCTTTTTGTTGCTGATACTGTTTGTGCTCTGGTGCTTGCCGCCATTGACCTGGCGTTCCCCATTATCCTGCGCAATTTGACCGGTGGGCTGTTTACTCAGGGTCAGGCTGCCATTATGCAGGCGCTCGGCATGATCGCGGTGGGCTTGGTGCTGATGTATGCCGTCCGCTGCGCCTGCCGCTACTTTGTGAGCTATTGGGGTCACGTGATGGGCGCGCGCATGGAGTCCAAAATGCGCGAGGACCTGTTCGACCAGTATGAGCGCTTTAGCTTTGCGTACTTCGACCGCAACAGCTCGGGCGACATGATGAGCCGCGTGGTCAACGACCTGTTCGATATCTGCGAGGCGGCGCATCACGTACCCGAGTGGATCATCATCTGCGGTATCGAGATTATCGGCTCGTTTGTGATCCTCTTTACCATCGCTCCGGTGCTGGCGCTTGCCATGGCCGTGGTGACGGCGGCGTTTGCGGTCGTCATGTTTTGGCAGAACATGCGCATGCGCGAGGTCTTTAGCGACAACCGCAAGAAGATCAGCGGCATTAATGCACAGCTGCAGGATTCTCTGGCGGGCATGCGCGTGGTCAAGAGCTTTGCCAACGAGGAGACCGAGCGTGCCAAGTTCCGTGCCTCTAACGACCGCTACCTTTTGTCCAAGGAGAACATGTATCACGCCATGGGCGTCTATACCGCGACGTATGGCCTGCTCTCGGGTGTGCTCTATGTGATCGTAGTGCTGCTGGGCGGATGGCTGGTCGCCCAGGGACAGCTACAGGCGGTCGATATGGCGACCTTTGCACTCTATATTTCGCTGTTCTGCACGCCGCTCGAGACGCTCGTCAATTCGGCCGAAACGTATCAGAAGGCTATCGCCGGCTTTAAACGTATGGACGAGGTGCTCTCGACCGCGCCGGATATCCAGGACAAGCCGGGCGCTACGGATCTGCAGGTGACTGCCGGCGCCGTGGAGTATCACGACGTGTGCTTTAACTACGAGGATGTCGAGCTGGGCGAGGGCTATGCCGACGAGCGTCCCGTTATCGACCATATGGACCTGTCCATCAAGCCCGGGCAGACCATCGCGCTGGTTGGCCCTTCGGGCGGTGGCAAGTCCACGACCTGTTCGCTGCTGCCGCGCTTTTATGACGTGGCTGCCGGATCCATTAGCATCGACGGCCAGGACGTGCGCGATGTGACGCAGCAGAGCCTGCGCCGCGCCATCGGCCTGGTGCAGCAGGATGTCTATCTATTTGACGGTACGATTGGCGAGAACATCGCCTACGGCAAGCCGGGCGCCACGGCAGAAGAGATCGCCGAGGCCGCCCGTCGCGCCAATATCGATACCTTTATCGAGTCGCTTCCGCAGGGCTACGACACCGTGGTGGGCGAGCGCGGCAGCCGTCTTTCGGGCGGACAGAAGCAGCGCGTTGCCATCGCGCGCGTGTTTCTCAAGAACCCCAAGATCCTGATTTTGGACGAGGCGACGAGTGCTTTGGATAACGAGAGCGAGGAGGCGGTGCAGGAGTCACTCGAAGAGCTGGCACGCGGCCGCACCACGATTATCATCGCCCACCGTCTTTCGACCATTAAGCATGCCGATGAGATTGCGACCGTTGAGCATGGTCGCGTTGTGGAGCGTGGCACGCACGAGGAGCTTCTCGCCCGTGGCGGCACCTATGCCCGTTACTATCGAATGCAGTTCGAAGGTGCGCGTGCGCACGAGCTCGACTGATTGATATGACAGGAAGTTTATGGCTGACAAGAACCCTTTGACTCCGGAAGAAGTGACGGAGTTATTCTCCGAAATCGATGCATCCGGCGTCTTGGATCCCACGCTCGCCAAAAAGCGTACCGAGCGCATGCGTGAGAAGGAGGCTGCGGCCAAGCGCGGTGACAAAGCGGCGCTAGCGCAGCTGCGCAGCGAGGACCGCGCGAGCCAGGCAAAACATATCGACCCGCTGTCCGAGGACGATCCTTCGGGCTCGCAGGTGAGCCATACCATTACGAAGACCGCGATGGCCGTGGTCATCGGTATTTTGGTGCTGATCGTGGGCATGCAGATTGGCTACGGCGTGATGCGTCGTCTGAACACCGCCAACCTGTCCGAGAGCGTTTCGGTCGATACCGTTTCGACGGCGCTGAAGGGCGGCCTTGAGTGGGGCAATGGCTTTACGCAGTTCCCGCTCGACTTTACCGTCGATGAAGCCGATGAGCGTACGGGCACGGTCGAGGTGACGGTGTTGGACACATCGTCTGCCAACGAGCTCGAGCTGCTGTCCAACGGGCAGATCCAGGCCGCGGCGCTTGCGACCAACGCGCTGCTCAACGATAAGATCGACCGCGTGGTGTATAACGTTCACGCCTATATCGACGAGGATAGCAACATTCAGCACGATTCCTTCTTTGGCATGTTCCCCGCGCGGGGCCACCAGAGCGCCATTTTGACGTTCGTGTGGACCAAGAGCTCATCCAACGCCACGAGTATCGACTGGAAGATGCGCATCGTGAGTATGGATGACACCATCGCCGAGCGCATTCAGAAGCAGGTGAACTCGGTGTCGTCGTTGATTGAGGATCCGGTGGTGAGCCAGACCAAGATTGACGAGGAAAAGGCCGAGCGTGACCTGGAGCATCGTCTGCATGGCCGCGAGATTTTCCGCGGCGGCAAGCCCGATCGCACACCGTCCGAACTGCTGGAACAGGACAAGAAAAAGTAAGACGCCATCATCCCGCGTGAGCCATAAGCCCCGCGGGATGATTTTTTAATCCCCGTCCCAGAGAAATCATTATGCATAGAAAGTCATAATTATCATTTCGTAAACATTTCGATGAAATTAACGCCATGAGGCATGCTTGCGGTTACAATACCGCGAGGCCTAACTACACACCTTTAAGCCGGTCCTGTGAGACCGGGAAGGAGAATTATGGCGAACAACCATACCGCGGGCGCTGCCGCCCGCACCTTCGCGCCCAGCGAGCTTTGCCAGCGTATGCTGGCCAAAACCAGCAAGGGCACCTGCGGTCCCTGCATTCTGTATCTTGAGGATGGGACCATTTTTTATGGACGTGCATGCGGCGCCGAGGGCACCGCGACCGGCGAAGTCTGCTTCAACACCTCACTCGAGGGCTACTTTGAGGTCATGACCGACCCGAGTTATGCCGGCCAAATCGTAACCATGACCTATCCGCAGATCGGCAACTACGGTATCGACGAGACCGACGTCCAGTCGGCCTTCCCCGGCGACGCCGTGCGCCCTGCGAGCGCTCCGGCTATGCGCGGCATGATCGTTCGCGACATGTGCACCACGCCTTCTAACTGGCGCTCGGCCGTCAGCGTGCCGGAGTATCTGCGCGCCCATGGCATCGTCGCTATCGAGGGCGTCGACACCCGCGCTCTGGTGCGCCATCTGCGCGACAATGGTTCCAAGATGGGCATTATCTCGACCGAGATCTTCGACGTCGACGAGCTTGCCGAGCGTCTGGCCGCAGCGCCCACGCTGGTAGGCGAGAACCTGGTCAAGACCGTAAGTTGCCCCGCGCCTCATGAGTTTGTGGCTGCCGACCTGCCTGCCACGCATGACTTTGCGCTTTCGGCTGCCGCTCCTGCCCGTCACAAAGTGGTCGCCTACGACTGCGGTGTGAAGCGCGGCATTCTGGAGGGGCTGGTCCGCGCCGGCTGCGACCTTACCGTCGTGCCGTGGGACACGCCCGCGAGTGAGGTGCTCGACATGAATCCCGACGGCGTCTTTTTGTCCAATGGCCCCGGCGACCCCGACGCCGTGGTGGAGACCTACGAGCAGGTGCAGCAGCTGATCGGCAAGGTGCCGGTCTTTGGTATTTGTCTTGGTCACCAGATGATCAGCCTGGCCTGCGGCGCCCAGATGGAAAAGCTTAAGTTCGGTCACCGCGGTGGCAACCAGCCGGTTATGAACCTGGTAAGCCGCCGTGTGGAGATCACCGCGCAAAACCATGGCTTTGGCCTGCTGTTCCCCAGCTTGGGCAAGCTTGTCCCCGAGCTTTCCGGCGGCGAGACCGAGCATGCGGCCGATGGAGATCTGCGCGTCTGGGTGCGCCGCGGAATCGCGCCGGTCGTGATGAACGAGCGCTTTGGCCGCATTCGCCTAACACATGTGAACCTCAACGACGGCACCGCCGAGGGCATCCAGCTGCTCGACGCCCCGTGCTTCTCGGTCCAGTATCACCCCGAGGCCTCGCCTGGCCCCACCGATGCCCACTATCTCTTTACCGCCTTTACGCGACTCATGGACGGCGAGGAGAACTACCTGGACATCGACACCGCGAAGGACCGCCTTGCCGGCTGGAACTTTGCTGAGTCCGAGACCGCTGAGACCGAGGAGAACTAACATGCCGAAACGTACTGACATCAAGCGTATCCTCGTCATTGGTTCGGGCCCCATCGTTATTGGCCAGGCCTGTGAGTTCGACTACTCCGGCGCCCAGGCCTGCAAGGTGCTCAAAGAGGATGGCTTTGAGGTCATCCTGGTCAACTCCAACCCGGCGACCATCATGACCGACCCGGGTCTTGCCGACCGCACCTATGTCGAGCCCATTACCGCCGAGTTTATCGAGCGCGTAATCAAGAAAGAGCGCCCGGACGCGCTGCTGCCCACGCTGGGCGGCCAGACCGGTCTGAACGCCGCCGTCGAGCTGGCAAAGGACGGCACGCTGGACAAGTACGGCGTCGAGATGATCGGCTGCGACCTGGCCGCTATCGAGCGCGGCGAGGACCGAAAGCTCTTTAACGAGGCCATGGCCGAGATTGGCCTGGAGGTCGCGCGCTCGGGCTATGCCTATAGCGTCGCCGACGCCGAGGCCATCGCCGAGCGCCTGGGATATCCCTGCGTGCTGCGCCCGAGCTTTACCCTCGGCGGTGCCGGCGGCGGCATCGCACATACCCACGAGGAGCTCGTCTCCATCGTGAGCCAGGGCCTTGAACTCTCGCCTGCCCACGAGGTGCTGGTCGAGGAGTCCATCGAGGGTTGGAAAGAGTACGAGATGGAGGTCATGCGTGACCACGCCGGCAACGGCATCATCGTGTGCTCCATCGAGAACCTCGACCCCATGGGCGTGCATACCGGCGACTCCATCACCGTGGCGCCGGCGCAGACCCTCTCCGACCTTGAGTATCAGCGCATGCGTGTCGCCTCGCTCGCCATCTTGGAGAAGATCGGCGTCGAGACCGGCGGCTCCAACGTGCAGTTTGCCGTGAACCCCCAGACCGGTCGCTTGATCGTCATCGAGATGAACCCGCGCGTGAGCCGTTCGTCCGCGCTGGCCTCCAAGGCCACGGGTTTCCCCATCGCTAAGGCCGCCGCGCGCCTGGCTGTGGGCTACACGCTCGACGAGATCGTCAACGACATTACCAAGGCAACGCCTGCCTGCTTTGAGCCCACGATTGACTACTGCGTTGTCAAGGTGCCGCGCTTTGCCTTCGAGAAGTTCAAGGGCACCGACCCCACGCTCACCACGCGCATGAAGGCCGTGGGCGAGATCATGGCGATCGGTCGCACCTTTGAGGAGGCCTTTGGCAAGGCCATGCGCTCGCTGGAAGACGGGCACCAGGGCATTTGCGCCGGTGGCAAGGAGGGCGCCGATAAGCTGAGCGACGAGGAACTCGCCCAGGCTGTGGGCACCCCGACTGAGCACCGCATCTTCTTTGTGGTCGAGGCCCTGCGCCGTGGCTGGGATGTTGCGCGCATCCACACCATCTGCGGTATCGATCCGTGGTACCTCAATCGCATCAGCGATATGGTGCAGGTCCAGGAGAGCATTCGCGGCCTGCGCGTGGAAGACATTGACGCCGACGCGATGCGCCTGCTCAAGCAGTATGGCACGAGCGATGCCGAGATTGCCGCGCTGACCGGCTCGGACGAGCGCTTTGTTCGCGCTTACCGTAAGGGTCTGGGCGTGGTCCCCAGCATGAAGACAGTCGACACCTGCGCCGCCGAGTTCTCGAGTGCCACGGAATACCACTACAAGACCTATGAGAACATCTACCGCACGAGCCCGGTCGCCAAGAAGTGCGTTGCCCCCGACGAGACCACGCCGGCAAGCAAGCCCAAGGCGATGATTCTGGGTGCCGGTCCCAACCGTATCGGCCAGGGTATTGAGTTCGACTACTGCTGCGTGCATGCGAGCTATGCGCTGGCCGCCCGCGGCTTTGAGACCATCATGGTCAACTGCAATCCCGAGACCGTTTCGACCGACTACGACACGTCCGACCGCCTGTACTTTGAGCCGCTCACCTACGAGGACGTCATGGACGTTATCGACGTTGAGCGTCCCGACGGCGTCGTAGTGACGCTCGGCGGCCAGACCCCGCTTAAGCTGGCACGCATGCTCGAGGAGAGCGGCGTGAACATCATGGGTACCAAGCCCGACGCCATCGATTTTGCCGAGGACCGCGAGCGCTTCGCCGCTCTGCTCGACAAGCTGGGTATCATGTACCCGCCGGCGGGCCAGGCCACCTCGTTTGAGGAGGCCGAGGCCGTGGCCGCGCACATCGGCTACCCACTGCTGGTGCGTCCGAGCTACGTGCTGGGCGGCCGCGGCATGATGATCGCCTACGATGCCGAGCATCTGCGCGATTACATGGCCGAGGCCGCGCGCATTAGCCCCGACTACCCGGTGTACCTCGATCGCTTCCTGGAGGGTGCGATCGAGTCCGATGTCGACGCCCTGTGCGATGGCGAAGAGGTCTACATCGGCGGCATTCTGGAGCATATCGAGGAGGCCGGTATTCACTCCGGCGACTCTGCGACCTGCATTCCGCCGTTCAGCTTTAGCGAGAGCCTGCAGGCGAAGCTCCGCGAGACCACGCGCCGCATCGCGATGGCGCTGGGAGTCCGCGGCCTGGTTAACGTGCAGTACGCCATCAAGGGCGAGACCGTTTACGTGATCGAGGCCAACCCGCGCGCAAGCCGTACCGTCCCGTTTATCTCCAAGGCCACCGGTGTGCCGCTGGCCAAGTGCGCGGCGCGCATCATGGCGGGCGATTCCATCGCGAGCTTGGGCCTGCCGAGCGACGAGCGTCAGCTGGACTGGTTCTGCATGAAGGAAGCCGTTATGCCCTGGGGTCGTTTCCCGGGAGCCGACGTTATCCTGGGGCCCGAGATGAAGTCGACGGGCGAGGTCATGGGTATCGCCAAGAGCTATCCCGAGGCATACGCCAAGACGCAGCTGGCGATCGACTACAAGCTGCCCGACCCGAGCGCCGGCAAGGTGTTCATTAGCGTGTGCGACCGCGACAAGCGCCATATCCTTTCGGTCGCCCGTATCCTGCGCTATCTGGGCTTTGACATCTGCTCTACCGAGGGTACGGCACGCGTGCTGCGCGGCGGCAACGTGACGTGCGAGGTCGTGGAGAAGATTAGCGGCCCGCACGACGGCGAGCGTCCCAACATCGGCGACCTCATCGCCGATGGCAAGATTGCGGTGATCATCAATACGCCGTACGGTCCGGGCTCGCGTGGCGATGGCTACCTGCTACGTACCGAGGCCGTGCGTCGCGGCGTGACCTGCGTGACCGCGATGTCTGCCGCCAACACGTACGTGAGCGCCATCGAGGCGGTGCGCGAGGACCAGCAGGGTCACGGCAGTGCCAACGACATGGGCATGGACGTCATCGCCCTGCAGGACCTGCCGCAGTACACGGTGTAGTTGACCTGGCCGGCCGGGGCGGCAGCCGGACACTTTCTCTCGGAAACTGGGCTTCGCGAAGTTATCCGAGAGAAAGGTCCGCCTCCCGCCCCGGCCTGCGGTGACTCGGCTGCACCGTGTGCTGCCGAAGGGGCTTTGCGCGATGACTAGGGCTGAATAAAAAGTGAGTGTGGGATCCGCCGTTCGTTCGAACGGCGGATTCCACGTTAATATTTCAGCCAACGTACGTCATGGCAATCCCCGGTAGGTCCCCGGGTGCCCCGCGGCGGACTGGGTTTATTGTCTGAGCGACTTTGCGAAGCAAGGGGAGCGAAGATAAAAACCCAGCCCGACGCGGGGCACCCGCAGACCGCAGGGACGGGAGCAGCTATACTACTCTCAGTAGTTAAGGGTCGCGGATCCGCCGCGTCGCCGCTCTCAACAGGAGGTCTTTGTTTATGGCAGATCAAAAGCCGGTTGTCGGGATCATTATGGGTTCCAAGTCCGATCTGGGCGTTATGGAAGGTTGCACCGCCGAGCTTGAGGCGTTGGGCGTGCCCTATGAGCTTGTCATTGCGAGCGCACACCGCACACCGGCGAAGGTCCACGAGTGGGCTTCGACTGCCGCCGATCGCGGTATCAAAGTGATTATCGCCGCCGCCGGCAAGGCCGCTCACCTGGGTGGTGTCGTGGCCGCCTTTACGCCGCTGCCGGTTATCGGCGTACCTATGAAGACGAGTGACCTGGGCGGCATGGATTCGCTGCTGTCGATGGTGCAGATGCCTTCGGGCGTGCCCGTGGCCTGCGTTGCCATCAACGGCGCCAAGAACGCCGCCATCTACGCCACGCAGATTCTGGGCGCATGCGACCCCGAGTACCGCAAGGTTATCGAGAAGATGAAGCAGGAGATGGCCGACGCCTAGACGTTCCGCCGTTTCGCCGCAGTATAAGGAGAGCCATGTCCGACTATCAGGGAAAACGATTCAAGGCTTCTCAGATTCCCGATCCGTCGAAGCCGGGTGCTGCCCATGCGGCACAGCAGGGTCGGACATCCTCTCCTCAGCAGCCGCGCGCGCCGCGTTCCGTAACGTCGACGTCCCATCGCCGCCAGGATACGCCGGCTGCGTATCGCCCTTCGTCTTATAGCACCGCTAAGAAGCCGCCCCGGTCTTCATCGCATGCCGCGCCGTCGGATTACACCGAACCGCCGCGCAAAAAGCGCCGCTCCATTATTCCTATTCTGCTCATTATCGTGGGCATCGGTCTGATTGTTGCCGCCGCTGCCATCTTTATCAATGCTCAGATTGGCTATAAGCAGGCGAGCGATTCGTATCAGAAAATCGAGAAGCAATATATAAGCGACAAGGACGCCAGCGGCGTGCCGATTATCGACTTTGATGCACTTGCCCAGACGAATCCCGAGGTTGTGGGTTGGATTTACGCGCCCGGCACCAACATCAACTATCCCGTCGTGCAGACCAACAACAACTCCAAATACCTCAACACGCTGTTCGACGGTACGGCCAATGCATCTGGGGCCATTTTCCTGGATAGCGATGACACCGCGCCGGGAATGGTTGACCAGCAGACCACGATCTACGGCCACCATATGAACGATGGGTCGATGTTCAACGTGATTTCGGATACGACTGACCAGGCAACGTTCGATAGCATTGAATATGTGTACTACATCACACGGGATGCTACGTATAAGCTGCGTCCGCTGGCGACCAAGGTCGTTGAGGATACGTACTCCAAGGCGCGCACGCCCAATTTTGAGGGCGACGACGGGCTCAAGAACTACCTGTCCGAGATGCTCGACGGTGCCTCTGCCGTGGCGAGCGATGCCACTGATCGTGCTGCTTCGGCAACCAAGGTCGTAACGCTTGTGACCTGTCGTTCGTTATCGCTGAGCAACACGCGTGCCGTCATGGTGCTCACGCCGGTCGAGGAATAAGTTGTTCGAGAGTAGCTAAAAAAGCCCCGTTCCAAATTGGCTACTCGACGACGGTAAGGGAGAAATGATGCTCGAGAATGGCAAAACGATGCCTTCGATTGATGCTTGGCTGCGCGAGGCCAAGGCCGATTCGTCGGCACCTGCGTGCGGTATGTATCTGACACATAACGGTGTGGTGCGCGCGACGCCCAAGGCCGAGGCGCGCGGTGTCGAGACCGATGGCGTGGCGCCGGGCCACAAGGTGGGCAGCATGGTGTTCGGCTACGACGCCAGCAAGGTACAGGCCGCCATCGAGGCGACGCGCGCGATGCCGGGTATCGGCTATGTGCGCGTGTGGCTGGCAAGCGGCGAGCTTGCCGTAGGTGACGACATCATGCTCGTGCTCATCGGCGGGGACATTCGCCCGCACGTGGTCGATGCGCTGCAGGCGCTCGTTGGCACCATCAAGAATGAATGCGTGAGTGAGGTCGAGCGCGAGGCGTAGAGGCTTGCGTCGATAGAAGGCTCGTTTATAAAAATGCCCGCCGGTACGTGTGATACCGGCGGGCATTTTGCGTTTTGGGCGCGGTGGGCGCTACACGCGCGTCGCATCCTTGGGGCTCATGGTCATGCTCTGGAAGCGGTTTTCCATAAAGTCATTATCGAAGTACTTGCCGTAGAACTGCGCAACGGGAATATCCGGTTCCGTGCCGTTGACGCGCTGATACCAATAATCGAGCGACTGCAGCGTCATAACGCCATCGACCAGCATAATGATGGTGAAGATGACGGTAGCCGAGTAGCGGCTCTTCCACGGAATCATGTTGATGAGCTTGAGCAGCCTCGGCAGCAGCAGCTTGATCCAGATGAGGCCACCCAGGCCCCACAGACAGGCGAAGCCCGTGCAGGTGCGTCCGCCCGTGAGGACCACGAGCGGGTCGGGCATACCGAACAGCGTTATGTGCGAGTAGCTCCACGAGACCACGCCAAACGCGGTCTGCATAAACCAGCCCACGAACACCTCAAAGCTGGCGCCGAGCAGGGCGCTCACCAGGAAAATGATGATGGGGTTCTTTTTATAGAAGCGGTTGAGCACCATGGTCATGAGCACGGCACCAAAGCCGTAGATGGGGCTGAAGGGGCCAAACAGCATACCGGCGCGGTCCTGGTAGACACCCGGATCGTTGACGGTCATATGCCAGATATCCTCCAGGACCAGGCCGAGCACGCAGCAGACAAAGAATACCCAGAACAGGTTGAAGTAGTTGAGCTTGATGTAGCCCTCGCCGGTTTCATCGCGCCCGAGCATGCCCTCGGCGGCGGCGTCGCGGTCGAGCATCTCCTGCAGGCGGCGCTGCAGCTCGCGCTCCTGGCGCAGTGTGGGGTCGACGGTGGCCGAAAGCGCGACGAGGATGCCGAGCTGGATGGCAGGGCGCAGCAAGAAGGGCCCGATGCCCTGGAGCATCACGTCAACCAAAAGCTCGACGACGGTAAACGCGATAAGGATATAGGACAGACGGGCGGCATTGCGGCGCTGGTTCTTGATGAGGTCCAGGCCAAAGATGATCAAGATGACGGCACTGGCAGCCGAGAGCATGATGCCGGCGACAATCAGTCCGACCGCGACGAGCGTGTTGTCGCCGAGCTTGGCGGCGGCGTTGCCGTTGATGAGTGCGGTGATGACCTGCCACATAAAGGCGCCGACCGACGGGAGCGTGCCCACGCCGGACAGGATGCACAGGACGGCGTATACCTTAATGATGAGGGGGATCTTCTTGACCTCCGTGGCGCTGGGGACGCTGGGGTCGAGTTCGTTTCGATCCATACATAACCTTTCTCGTTTTGCTGTAGGTACAAGGATACGCCGCCGACCTGCCAAAAGACAGGACGAACGTCCCAATTGCAACAATGTAAGTCCTAACGGCGGGCGAGACACGTCGCAACGGAAGTATGCGGGATCGTCGGCCCCGAGGCGGTTGCCCAATAAAATGTTTGGCTGCAAAACGGATTATAAGCTCGGTGGGCTTTTAAAAAGCGCTGTTCATGCGCGGGAGTGCTTGTCCTGCCGTGCGTATAATAGGGCAGGTAACGCCAAATAACGAGGCTCTGAGGGGATGCCATGTCTCAAGAAACCATCCGCGCGGCCGAGCGTGCCGCGGGACAGGTGAAGACCATGTCGACGTATGATCCGGACTCCGACCAGCTGCATGAGGAATGCGGCATTTTTGGTGTGTGGGCACCCGATCGCGATGTGGCTCGACTGACGTACTTTGGTCTGCGCGCGCTGCAGCATCGCGGCCAGGAATCGGCGGGAATCGCCGTGGGTGATGGCGGCACGGTTATGGTTCGCAAAGACCTGGGACTGCTCGATCGCGTGTTTTCCAACGCCGACCTGTCGACGCTCTCCGGTCAGCTGGCCGTGGGTCATGTGCGCTATGGCACCGCCGGTGCCAAGAGCTGGGAAGCCTCGCAGCCGCATCTTTCCACCATCAACAGCGTCATTATCGCGCTTGCTCACAACGGCACTCTGGTCAACACCGACGAGCTGCGCCGCCAGCTGATCGAGCTGGGCGTGCCGTTCCTCTCCAATTCGGATTCCGAGGTCGCGACCAAGCTCATCGGCTACTTTACCCAGCGTACGGGCCACCTGCGCGAGGGCATTCGCAAGACCATGGAGCTCGTGCGCGGCGGCTACGCCATGACGCTCATTAACGAGCAGGCGCTCTACGCATTCCGCGATCCGCACGGCATTCGCCCGCTCGTGCTGGGCAAGCTGGTGGACGAGGGTCTGGACCAGGCCGATGCCGCATCCGTTTCGCAGCTGCCGTCGCAGGACGGCGCCGCGACGGTCGACGCCACCACCCATGTCACCCGCGCCGGCGGCTGGGTCGTTGCCTCCGAGACCTGCGCACTCGACATCGTGGGTGCCGAGTACGTCCGTGACGTCCGTCCCGGCGAGATCTTGCGCATCAGCGCCGAGGGTCTGGTATCCGAGCAGGGCGTGCCTGCAGCCGAAGAGCCCGCCAACTGCATCTTTGAGCAGGTCTACTTTGCCCGCCCCGACTCCATCATGAACGGCAAGAGCGTCTATGCCTGCCGTTACGACATGGGTCGTCAGCTGGCACACGAGGAGCCCGTCGAGGCCGACCTGGTCATCGGCGTGCCCGACTCCGGCCTGCCGCCCGCGGAGGGGTATTCGCACGAGAGCGGTATTCCCTTTGGCGAGGGTCTCATCAAGAACCGCTACGTGGGCCGTACGTTTATCGAGCCCACGCAGGAGCTGCGCGCCATGGGCGTGCGCATGAAACTCAACCCGCTGCGCGACAACATCGAGGGCAAGCGCCTGGTCGTCATCGACGACTCCATCGTGCGCGGCACCACCATGGTGCAGCTCGTCAAGATGCTGCGCAACGCTGGCGCCAAGGAGATTCATATCCGCATCAACTCGCCCGAGGTCATCTGGCCGTGTTTCTACGGTATCGATACCGACGTGCAGTCGCAGCTTATCAGCGCCAACAAGACGGTCGACGAGATTTGCGAGTATATCGGCGCCGATTCGCTGGCCTTCCTTTCGGTCGAGGGCCTGCTGAAGGTCATGCCCAAGGGCGGTTACTGCGATGCGTGCTTTACCGGCCGCTACCCCGTAGCGATTCCCGAGAGCTTTGGCCGCGACAAGTTCATGGAGGGCTTTAAGCCCCGCAACCTGGATAAGCCGCTGCATTTTGACGACGACGCCGTGGTCGAGAAATACGACGACCGCAGCTGGGAAGAGAAGCACGGCGAGGCCTAAAACCTGCCATGTAGGGACAGGTTCATTTTGGTAGGTTTTACCTGCTGTTTTATTGATTGAGCGGCGCGCGTTGTTATGGCGCGCGCCGAAATGAACACAACTATGAGCACCGTTTGGCGCCTGCGCGGCGCCACGGTAGTGGGAGAGGAAGGCTCAGATGAGCGACAGCAAGCATGTGACGTATGAGGATGCCGGCGTCGATACCGCCGAGGGCGGCCGCGCCGTCGACGCTATTAAGCAAATGGTCAAGGACACCAACCGCCCCGAGGTCATCGGCGGTATCGGCGGCTTCGGTGGTCTGTTCTCGGCCGCCGCGCTTAAGGATATGGAAGACCCGATTCTGATCAGCGGTACCGACGGCGTGGGCACCAAACTCGTGCTCGCCCAGATCATGGACCGTCACGAGACGGTGGGCAAGGACCTGGTCGCCATGTGCGTCAACGACATTCTGGCTTCGGGCGCCGAGCCGCTGTTCTTCCTGGATTACGTTGCCATCGGCCACATTGAGGCCGAGCACATGGCAAAGATCATCAAGGGTGTGGCCGACGGCTGCAAGCTCGCGGGCTGCGCGCTCGTGGGCGGCGAGATGGCCGAGCACCCTGGCGTCATGGCGCCTGCCGACTACGACCTCGCCGGCTTTACCGTGGGCGTCGTCGATCGTCCCAAGATGCTCGACCCCGCAAACGTCCGCCCGGGCGATGTGATCCTGGGCCTGCCTTCCACCGGCGTGCACTCCAACGGCTACTCGCTCGTGCGCAAGGTCATCGGCGTCGACGGCATCAAGCCGGGCACGCCCGAGGCCGCCGCTAAGGCCGAGGAGCTGAGCCGTCCGCTCGAGGAGCTTGGTGGTGCATCGCTGGCAGACGCCCTGCTGGCCCCCACGCGCATCTACGTCAAGCCGATTCTTGAGCTGCTCCGCGGCGGCGCTCCGGTGCACGCCATCGCCCACATCACTGGCGGCGGTATTACCGAGAACCTCAACCGCGCCCTCGCCGACGACGTCGACGCCGTGGTCACCCGCAACGGTGCCGAGATGGGTTGGGACGTTCCGCCCGTCATCACCTACGTGTCGCGCCAGGCCGAGCTTGCGCCCAACGAGGCGTGCAAGACCTTCAACATGGGCGTTGGCCTGTGCCTGATCGTTGCCCCCGAGGACGAGGCCGCGGTGACCGAGGTCCTGGTCGCGCTGGGCGAGAAGCCGTTCCGCGTGGGCGAGTGCCTCGAGGGTTCCGGTAAGGTCGTGTACTCCGATGAGCGCTAACGAGCAGATGGCTGCCGCCGAGGGCCTGGGCTTTGTGCCCTACACCCGTCCGACTGGCACCGATACGGCCGAGCCGCTCAAGATCGGCGTGCTTATCAGCGGCTCGGGTACCAACCTGCAGG
>CABUTL010000004.1 GCA_902494375.1 uncultured Collinsella sp. | reverse complement strand
TGATCGCGAGTTCCGCACGAGCCGGAGAGCACTTAATGTGCTCTCCGTGCGAGCAGGACTGCCCGAGCAGGCAACCTTATGCCTCGCCCCCAGCCCCGGACCAACTTGCTTCAAACCGCAGCTACGACAGCGCAATACCGCCGAGCCAGCCCCAACGCACGCCAGAGCCAGTGCCATAGAAGCTAATAAACGAATCGAGCGACTTAGACGTAATGGCACCCTCGTTGCTCATAACGATGCCGCCGCCAACATAGATGCCCACGTGGCCATAGATCAGACCCGGCATGCCGGTACCGCTATGCGATGAGTCGGCCACGATCATGCCCACCTGCAGCGCCGAGCGGTCGGAGCTATAGCACCATGCGTTAAACATATCGCACGCGTTACCGCCAAAGTAGCCAACGCCGGCGTTACGGAAGACATTGGTAACCCACGCCGCGCACCAGTTCTGACCCGGCGAAGGCGTGGAGTAGCACGCGTTGACGACGGCCTGCTGTTTGCCCGAGCCGGCATTCTGTTGCGGGGTTCCGGGCGCATACGATCCGCCACCCGAGTAGGAATTGTTCTTGTTCGCGGCAGCCGCGGCAGCGGCAGCCTTCCTAGCAGCCTCCTCGGCCTGGGCGGCAGCGAGGATCTCGGAATCGCGCTGAGCCATGAGCTCCTTGACGTCGTCGGAAAGACCGTTCAGCACAGTCTGGACTTCTTGCTGCTTGGCCTGCATATCCTGCATCTGAGCAGTCTGCTGATCCTTGAGCTTCTCTAAGTCAGCTTTCTGCGACTCAAGCTCGGTCTTTTGCGCATCGAGCTCTTCCTGGATGGTCTGAATGTCCTCGATGGCGTCGCGGTCGCTCTTGTTGATCTTCTCAACATAGTGCGCATTGGCGACGAGTTCCTCAAACGAGCCAGAGGCCAGCAGCAGCGACAGAATGTTCGTGCCGCCGGACTTGTAGCTGGCGGCCACGCGATCGGAAAGGTCGTTGCGCTTCTTCTTGAGCTCGGCCTTCTTTTCATCGATCTGGGCCTGCGTGTCGTCAATCTTGCCCTGGACATTCTCGATGTCGTTGAGGGTCTGGGCATTCTTGTTGGCCAGCGCCGCATACTCATTTGCGATGCTGTCGAGCTGGGCCTGAACCTCGTCGAGCTGGGCCTGGGCGGCATTCAGTTTATCGGTTGTTTCTTTGGAAGCCTCCGCCGCATGGGCGCGAGCGGGCAGGCCAAAAAGAACTGCCGCAGAAGCGGCGCCGAACAGGGCCTTGAGGGCAGTGCGGCGCGAGAGCTCCTGGGAAAGGATGGAATCGCTGTTTGGTGACATATGTACTCCGTTACATGTTTATTTATATGTCGCTCAACTCATACATATTAGCGTACATATGGCGCGTCCCAACGATTTCCACGAACGGCAGGAAACTACAAGGTCAGCGGCTCGCAAGCAAATGCCAAAGATCAGGTTATGCGTACGCAAGCTCTTCTGATGAGTACGTTAGCACAATCCTCTGCTTTTCCCACAGCGCACGATTTGGGCGTCCCTGCCTGCGCTATACTCCCCTGAAGAAGTGTTCCTGATTCGATAGGAGACTACATGTCCAAAGCACTCGACCCCAAAGATACCTGCGTCCTCGTAACCGGTGGCGCCGGCTTTATCGGCTCGCACACCGTCGTTCAGCTGCTCGAGGGTGGCTACCAGGTCGTCATCGTCGATGATCTCTCCAACTCCAGCGCCGTCGCCGTCGACCGCGTCAAGACCATCGTGGGCGACGAGGCCGCCAAGAACCTCACCTTCTACGAGGCCAACGTGCTCGACCGTGATGCGATGAACAAGATCTTCGATACCCATCAGATCGACCGCGTCATCCACTTTGCCGGCTTTAAGGCCGTCGGCGAGTCGGTGAGCAAGCCCGTCGAGTACTACCACAACAACATCGAGAACACCCTGGTGCTCATCGACGTCATGCGCAACCATGGCTGCAAGTCCATCATCTTCTCGAGCTCCTCGACCGTCTACGGCGACCCGGACAACCCGCCCGTCACCGAGGAGGATCCTAAGAAGCCCGCGACCAACCCCTATGGTTGGACCAAGTGGATGATCGAGCAGATCCTTATGGACATCCACACCGCCGATCCCGAGTGGGACGTCGTGCTGCTCCGCTACTTCAACCCCATCGGCGCTCATCCGTCGGGCCTGATCGGCGAGGACCCCAAGGGCATCCCCAACAACCTGGTGCCCTATGTCGCCCAGGTCGCCGTGGGCAAGCTCGAGGCCGTTCAGGTCTTTGGCAACGACTACCCCACCCCCGACGGCACCGGTGTGCGCGACTACATCCACGTGTGCGATCTGGCCTCTGGTCACGTTGCCGCCCTTAACTGGATGAACGGCAAGACCGGCGTCGAGATCTTTAACCTGGGCACCGGCACCGGTACCTCGGTACTCGAGGTCATCGCCGCCTTCTCCAAGGCTTGTGGCAAGGAGCTGCCCTACGTGATCCGCGAGCGCCGCGCCGGCGACATCGCTGCCAACTGGTGCGATGCCTCCAAGGCCGAGCGCATGATGGGCTGGAAGGCCCAGTACGACATCGCGGACATGTGCCGCGATAGCTGGAACTGGCAGAGCCACAACCCCAACGGCTTCGCCGACGCCGAGTAGCAAAAACCTACATACCGCTCTTGCCCCGATCTCACGTTGTGAGGTCGGGGCTTTTTTCATGGCATGTAACCATTCACCGAAAATCGACCAACTTTTTTATCTTGCCTGTACATGTTTAAACAACATGTTTTACAATAGGCGTATCGAATCAGAACATCGGAGGCGGACTGCACACCCATCGACAGGCCGACCCCACAACAAGAAGGTTGGTGAGCGCATTCATGGAGCGTGCAAGCGGCGTCCTCATGCCCGTCTCATCTCTGCCCGGACCATACGGAATCGGCGGCTTTGGCTGGAATGCCTACGACTTCGTCGATTTTCTCGCCTCGTGCAAACAACATTACTGGCAGATTCTGCCCCTTACGACGACCAGCTATGGCGATTCGCCCTATCAGTCGTTCTCGGCCCGCGCAGGCAACCCCAACTTTATCGACTTTGCCGAGCTTATCGAGGCAGGGTATCTGGAGCAGCGCGATATCGATGGCGTGTATCTGGGATCCGACCCCAGCAATGTCGACTACGGTGCTATCTTTGGCGGCCGCCGTCAGATTCTCGACCGCGCCGCTGAGCGCTTTGCCGCCGACAAGCCGGCCGATTTCGATGACTTTATCCAGGCCAACGAGGACTGGCTCATCCCCTACTGTGAGTTCATGACCGTCAAAGAGGAGTGCGGTCTCAAGGCGTTTTGGGAGTGGCCAGCGGAGCTCCGCACCCGCGGTGAGGCTTCCGCCAAGGTCTGCGCCGACCATCCGGCGCGTATGCTCTACCACCAGATGACGCAGTACTTCTTCGATCGCCAGTGGAGCCGCCTCAAGGCCTATGCCAACGAGCGCGACATTCTCATCATCGGCGACCTGCCCATCTATGTCTCGCGTGACTCCGTCGAGATGTGGGCGACGCCTGAGCTCTTTAAGATCGACGCCGCCGGCAATCCGGTGAGCGTCGCCGGCACGCCGCCCGACCAGTTCTCGGCCACCGGCCAGTACTGGGGCAACCCCATCTACGACTGGGACGCTATGGAGTCCGATGGCTTCTCCTGGTGGGAGGGCCGCATTCGCGCCGCCCTCGACATGTACGACGTCATCCGCCTGGATCACTTCCGCGGCTTCGAGGCCTATTGGGAGGTGCCGTTCTCCTCGCCCGATTCGTCCTACGGTTCGTGGACGCAGGGCCCCGGCCTCAAGTTCTTCAAGACGCTCGAGGAAAAGCTCGGCACGCTGCCCATCATCGCCGAGGACCTGGGCTTCCTCACCCCCGGCGTCATCGACATGCGCGACAACTCGGGCTTCCCCGGCATGAAGATCCTGCAGTTTGCCTTTGAGGGCACCAACTCGTACTACCTGCCGCATAACTACATCGCCAACACCGTCGCCTATGTGGGCACCCACGACAACGAGACGGCGCGCGGTTGGTTTGAGGGAACGGCCACCCCGCGTCAGCGCGAGCAGGCAGCCCTGTACACCCATCAGCAGGCCGGCGAACCCATGGCAGATGCACTCAATCGCACCATCGCCGCCAGCGTGAGTGACACGTGCATCTACACCATGCAAGACCTGCTCAACTTGGGCAACGAGGCGCGCATCAACACCCCTGCCACGCTGGGCGGCAACTGGACCTGGCGCATGCTCGACGGCGCCATCACCCGCGAGCTCGAGCACAAACTCACCGACTGGACCGAGACCTACTTCCGCATCCCGTCGGAAGCCGAAATCGAGCTTCCTCAATAGGAGCTACCGCGCCCGGCCCCTCCCCACCGTGCGGACGCGCTTGCTTTTCCCGCGCGAGGCCACCCCAATCCCCTCGCGCGGGCTTCTTATGAATTGCAGACATGAAACAACCCATCACAGGAGAAAACATGCCCCAAATTAACCTCATGGAACTCGCCGAGCAGTCTTTTGGCGCCTCGCTCGAGCAGCTCGACGACCGTCGCATTTACAAGCTGCTGGTCAAACTCGTGCAGGAGCGCTCTGCCACCTGCCCGCTCAACAACGGCAAGAAAAAGCTCTATTACATTTCCGCCGAATTTTTGATCGGCAAGCTGCTCATCAACAACATGATCGACCTCGGCATCTACGACGAGGTTAAGGACCAGCTCACCGCCGCAGGCCACGACCTCAACAAGATCGAGGAGTTCGAGGTCGAGCCGTCACTCGGCAACGGCGGCCTGGGCCGCTTGGCCGCATGCTTCCTGGATTCCATCGCCACGCTGGGCTTGACCGGCGATGGCGTGGGCCTCAACTATCACTACGGTCTGTTCCGTCAGCGCTTTGTCGACAACCAGCAGAAGGCCGTCCCCGACGAGTGGCTCGGTGAGCAGGACATCCTAGTCGACGATGACCGCTCCTACACCGTCGAATTCGGCGATTTTGCTGTTACCTCCAAGCTCGTCAACATCGATGTGCCCGGTTACGGCCAGCCCACCAAGAACCGCCTGCGCCTGTTCGACCTGGCGAGCGTCGACGACGGCCTGGTCCCCGGCAGTTCCATCGACTTCGACAAGACCGAGATCGCCAAGAACCTCACCTTGTTCCTCTACCCCGACGATTCCGACGAGCAGGGCCGCCTGCTTCGCATCTACCAGGAATACTTCATGGTGAGCAACGCCGCCCAGCTCCTGATCGACGAGGCCGTCGAGCGCGGCAGCAACCTGCACGATCTGGCCGACTACGCCGTGGTCCAAATTAACGACACGCACCCCACCATGGTCATCCCCGAGCTCATTCGCTTGCTCACCACCGAGCATGGCATCGAGTTTGACGAGGCCGTGACCATCGTACGCTCCATGGTCGCCTACACTAACCACACGATTCTTGCCGAGGCGCTCGAGAAGTGGCCGCTCGCCAGCCTACAGAAGGTCTCCCCTGCCATCGCCGACATTATCGTCAAGCTCGATGAGATCGCGAAGGCCGAGCACGATGACCCGCACGTCGCCATCATCGACGAACACGATACCGTCCACATGGCCCACATGGACATCCACTTTGGCTTCTCCATCAACGGCGTAGCCGCCCTCCACACCAAGATCCTGGAGGACACCGAGCTTCATCCGTTCTACGAGATCTATCCCAAGAAGTTCTCCAACAAGACCAACGGCATCACCTTCCGCCGCTGGATCCATGGGGCCAACCCCGCGCTCGCTAGCCTGCTCGACGATGTGATCGGCACCGACTGGCGCAGCACCGGCGATCTGAGCAAACTCGCCAAGTTCGCCGACGACAAGGACGTTCTTGAGCGCCTGGCCGCCACCAAGGTCGAGGCCAAAGCCATCATGCGCCAGTTCATGGCGCTCGAGCAGGGCGTGACCATTCCCTCCAACGCCATCATCGATGTCCAGGTCAAGCGCATCCACGAGTACAAGCGCCAGCAGATGCTCGCGCTCTACATCATCTGGAAGTACCTCGATATCAAGAACGGCAACAGACCTAAGCACCCCGTCACCATCATCTTTGGCGGCAAAGCGGCGCCTGCCTACACTATCGCGCAGGACATCATCCATCTGATCTTGACGCTGTCGCAGTGGATTGCAAACGACCCCGACGTGGCTCCCTACCTGCAGGTTGTCATGATCGAGAACTACAACGTCACCGCCGCCGAGCGCGTGATCCCCGCCGCTGACATCTCCGAGCAGATTAGCCTGGCCTCCAAGGAGGCGAGCGGCACCTCCAACATGAAGTTCATGCTCAACGGCGCCCTAACCCTGTGCACGCTCGACGGCGCCAACGTGGAGATTGCCGAGCTCGTGGGCGACGAGAACATCTATACCTTTGGTGCCTCGTCCAAACAGGTCGAGCAGCTCTACGCCGACGGCACCTATGACGCCGGTGTGCTCTACCGCAAGCCCGGTATCAAGCTGCTGGTGGACTTTATCACCAACCCCGCCTTTATGGCGACCGGCAACGCCGAGCGCCTGCAGCGCCTGCACGACGACATTAAGGGCAAGGACTGGTTTATGGCCCTGCTCGACATTGAGGAGTATATCCAGACCAAGGAGCGCGTGCTGGCCGACTATGAGGACCAGGACGCCTGGATGCGCAAGGCGCTCATCAATATCGCCAACGCCGGCACCTTCTCGTCCGACCGCACCATCTCCCAGTACAACGACGAGATCTGGCACCTGAACTAATTTCACTTCCCTTACCCATCCTCTTGAGAAACGGAGTCGTGGCGACACGGCTCCGCTTTTTGTGCCCGCACGTTACCCTGTGACCCGACTCGGCCAAACAATCTCGATCTGTAACAACTACTCGGTAAAAACGGTCCCAGCTGTTACAGATTGAGACATACCAGCCCCTCCCCTTGGGTTTATCTCAATCTGTAACATCTAGCAGCTGAAATTCACCTTTGGTGTTACAGATTTAGATGAAATGGTTAGCTCAGCGAAACCGTCTCGATCTGTAACATCTAACGTCCGAAATCGGCCCTACCCGTTACAGATCGAGACAAACGACCGGTCAGACAACCCCAACACAAAGAAAGGCTCCCCTCTCGCCCAGTGGACGGGAGGGGAGCCTTATATGTGACCGCGGCAAAAGGATGGCAATACCGCAGCCGCCCAAAGGGAGGGCCTGGATGCACCGGGCCTAGATAAGGTTCTTGCCAGAGACCTTATCGAAGAGGTGGGTCGCGTTCTTCTCGAACTTGAACCAGATGGTGTCGCCAGCCTTGAGCGCGCCCTTGGCCTCGAGGTCGACGACGGGGATAATCAGGACAAACTGGCCGTCGGGAGCGGTCACGTGGACATGCTCGGTCGAGCCCATGAGCTCGGTCACCTCGACGGTACCCTGGAGCGCGCCCTCCTCGCCCTTGTCGGCAAGCAGGATCTGCTCGGGACGCACGCCGGCCGTAATCTCCTTCACGTCGCCGCCGTCCCAGTTGAGGGCAAGCTGAGCGCAAGTCTCGGGGGCGAGCGCCACGTTCATATCCTCGGTCTTGACGGTAAAGCCGTTGCCCGAGCGCACCAGCTGGGCATCGAAGAAGTTCATCTGCGGCACGCCGATAAAGCCGGCGACGAAGATGTTCGCGGGATGGTTGAAGACCTCCTGCGGGGTGGCGATCTGCTGGACGACGCCGTCCTTCATGACCACGATACGGTCACCAAGGGTCATAGCCTCGGTCTGGTCGTGAGTAACATAAATGAACGTGCCCTTGATCTCGTGGCGCAGCTTAATGAGCTCGGCACGCATCTGGTTACGAAGCTTGGCGTCCAGGTTGGACAGCGGCTCGTCCATCAGGAAGACCTTGGGGTCACGCACGATGGCGCGGCCGATAGCGACACGCTGGCGCTGGCCGCCCGAAAGCGCCTTGGGCTTACGGTCGAGGTACTCGGTAATGCCCAGAATCTCGGCAGCAGAGCGAACTTTGCGGTCGACCTCGTCCTTGGGGACCTTCTTGAGCTCAAGCGTAAACGCCATGTTCTCGTACACCGTCATATTGGGGTACAGAGCATAGCTCTGGAACACCATGGCGATGTCGCGGTCCTTGGGTGCCACGTCGTTGACGCGCTTGCCGTCGATGAGCACATCGCCCGAGGTGATGTCCTCCAGGCCGGCGACCATGCGCATCGTCGTGGACTTACCGCAGCCAGAGGGGCCAACGAGGACGACGAACTCCTGGTCGTGAACGGTGAGGTTGAAGTCCTCTACAGCGAGCACACCGTCCTCGGTAACCTTGAGGTTGTGCTTCTTCTCCTCGGTCTTCTTCTTTTTGCCAAAGAAGCCCTTCTTTTTGGACTCGGTGTTGGGATACACCTTCTGAACATGTTTGAGAACGATCTCGGCCATGTCTTTACCTTTCGATATGCGGCGCCGCGCTGAGGGGCGCCGCAGAAACTTGCAAAACAGTTACGGCATCAGCCCTTGACGGCACCTGCCACCACGCCGTCGATGATGTACTTCTGGCAGAGGATGTACATGATGACGATGGGGACAACGACCATCATGATGCAGGCCATCATGGGGCCGAGCTCGACGTGGCCGTAGCCGCCGCGGAAGTACTGGATCAAGATAGGAATGGTCTTGTACTTGGTGGAGTCGAGCGTAAGGTAGGGCAGCAGATAGTCGTTCCAGACCCACATGGTCTCGAGAATGCCGACCGAAAGATAGGTGGGCTTCATGATGGGGAGGACGATCTTAAAGAACACCTGGACCGGGTTGCAGCCATCAATCATGGCCGCCTCTTCGATCTCGAGCGGGATGTTCTTTACAAAGCCGGCGAACATAAAGACCGCCAGGCCCGCGCCAAAGCCAAGGTAGATAAAGCAGATGTTGAACGGCGTGTTGAAGCCGATGCGGTCCGCCAAATTGGACAGCGTGAACATGAGCATCTGGAAGGGCACGACCATCGAGAACACGAACAGGTAATAGAAGAAGTTCGAAATCTTGCTGTTGACGCGCACTACGTACCAAGCGCACATGGAGCAGCACACCAAAATCAGAACGACCGACGTGACCGTGATGATGAGCGAGTACATAAACGCCGAGGCAAAGCCCTGCTCGTTAAGAGCGTGCACGTAGTTTGCGAGACCGTTGAACGTCTCGGGCGTGAGCAGATCGAATGCCGTGGTGGTGCTGATTGCAGTTCCCCTTTTAAAGGAATTGAGCGCAATCATGAACACGGGGTAGATCCACGCGAGCGACAGAATCGTAAAGAAAATCGAGAGCGCGCGGTTAATAGCCTTATCGCGTTTCATTACTGCTGCACCTCCTTGGACCTCGTGGCCTTAAGCTGGATCATGGAGATTGCTACGACCAGGATGCAGAAGATAACCGCCTTGGCCTGACCGATGCCCTGCCATGCGATACCGGCACGCGAATAGAACGTGTTGTAGATGTTCAGGGCGAGCATCTCGGTGGAGTGCGCCGGGGCGCCGCCGGTAAGGGCGAGGTTCTGGTCGAACAGCTTAAAGCCGTTGGTGATGGACAGGAACAGGCAGATGGTGATCGTCGGCATCAGATTGGGGATCTTAACCTTCCAAAACGTCTGCCATGCCGTGGCGCCGTCGACCTTGGCGGCCTCGATGTAGTCGGACGGAATGGACTGCAGACCGGCGATGTAGATGATCATCATGTAGCCGACCTGCTGCCACAGGGTCAGGATGATAAGGCCCCAGAAGCCGGCAGCGGAGTTAAGAGCGATGAGCTGGGCGCCCACGTTGGAGAGCAGGCAGTTGATCAGAATCTGCCAAATGTA
This sequence comes from uncultured Collinsella sp., assembly GCA_902494375.1. GTDB lineage: Bacteria > Actinomycetota > Coriobacteriia > Coriobacteriales > Coriobacteriaceae > Collinsella. The sequence continues at coordinate 12,849 of CABUTL010000004.1, read as the reverse complement.
GCCCAGCACGATGCCGCCGATCAGGTTAGGCATAAAGAAGATCGTACGGAAGATGTTAGTGCCCTTGAGCGCCTTGCGGGTGAGCGCCTGCGCAATGGCGAGGGCGATCACGTTGATGAGCACCGTCGACAGGAAGGCAAACGCCACCGTAAAGAAGAACGACGTGGCAAACTGCGGATCGGACAGCGCGCGCACGTAGTTCTCGATACCGACAAAGTGCGTGTTGTTAATGGTAATAAACTGGCAGAACGAGAGATAGAAGCCCTGGATAAAGGGAATCACGAACCCGATCATAAACGCCAGGCACGTGGGCAGCATAAAGAGCGGCCACCAGCGCTTGAGTGCTTTGCCCATAGAAGGGTCCTTTCAATATGCAGGGGGCGGGCAAACCAACGTCTGCCCGCCCCCTGTCGCTAATCAGATAGCTTGGGCAGCAATTGCTTACTCGGAAGCAGCCTTCTCGGTCTTCCAGCCATCCACGAAGGCGTTCTTGACGCCGTCCCACTTGCTGTTGTCGGCAGCATAGGCGATCAGAGCCTGCTTGAGGTTCTTCTTCCACTCCTCGGAGGGAATGTAGACGAAGTCCCAAGCGACGGTCTTCTTGCCGTCCTTGGCCATGGCAACGGCCTGCTGCGAGAAGACGTTGGTGGTCTCCTTGGCGCTCTTGAACGGAGCGGTCAGACCCATCTTGTCGGCGATGATGCTGGTCGGGGTGTCAGCGGTGACGCACCAATACATGAAGTCCTCGGTGGCCTTCTGGGCATCCTCGGAAGCCTGGGAACTGACGCACCAGTAGTTCTCGCCGCCGGAGCACAGGCCCTGGTTCTCCTCGCCGTCAACACCGATGTAGATCGGCATCATGCCAATCTGATCGTCGGTCATGCCGGCCTTGACGAGGTCAGAGTAGGCCCAAGAGCCGTTCTGGTAGAAGACGGCCTTGCCGGTTGCGAACTCGTTGGTGGCGTCGTCGCCGGTCTTGGAAGCAAGCTGCGAAGGATCGCAGGTGGAGTCGGTGATGTACAGGTCGAAAATCTGCTTGTAGTTGTCGAGGAACTCACCCTTGATCTCGTCGTCCTCCTGGTTGTGCTCCTTCTCAAACTCGTAGTAGAGCGGCATGTTGGCAAGGTGGGTGGTGTAGCGCCAGCTGGAGGAGTCGTCCATGCCGGCGGAAGTGAAGGCACCCTCGACACCAAGCTCGTCCTTGCGGGCCTGGATGTCATCGGCACAAGCCTTCAGCTTGTCGAAGGAGTTGATGTCCTCGGCCTTGTAGCCAGCCTTCTCGAGCAGCTGCTTGTTGTAGATGATGCCGAAGCTCTCCTGGACCCAGTCGATGCACACATCCTTGCCGTCGGACTGCAGAGCCAGGGAGTCGTCAATGAGCTCACCGCGGAGCTTGGTATCGGACAGGTCGGCGCAGTAATCCTTCCAGTTCTTAAGACCGGTGGGGCCGTTGACCTGGAACAGGGTCGGAGCGGAGCTCTTGGACATCTCGGACTTAAGCTTCTCCTCGTAGGTGTTGGAAGCGGCGGTCACGATCTTGACCTCGACGCCCTTCTCCTTCTTATAGGCCTTGGCGATCTCCTTCCACTCCTTGTCGACCTCGGGCTTGAATTGGAGGAAGTAGACCTCGGCAGCGTCACCAGAAGCAGAGGAGCCGGAGCCGGCAGAACCACCGCAACCCACGAGGCCCAGACCAAGAACTGCAGCCGCGGAACCAGCAAAGCCCAGGAACTGCCTTCTGCTCATTTCGTTCTTCATTACAATCCACCCTTTCACACCGTGGCGGCACCCTTTGCCGCCGCCTTCGGAGATTGGCTCGGGGACTTTGCCCCTTTTGCTGATTTGAACGATACGCTATTTGGCTAGTTGTTTGAACAAGTATTACTAGAGCGGTAGAAAAACTTCGGTGAACGGTAATTTCAACTTGATACTTGACAAGTTTTGTATAAACAATTATTTGTTATCTAATGCAGAGAAAACGCCCGGTCAAGCCGATGTACCGTCGGTTTGACCGGGCGTTTTCTCTTTGAGGCCATGAGTCTCGTCAGGCTGCGAGCTAGCCGGCTATCGCTTGGAATTGACGCGGTAATGGAAGATCTCGGGGTGTGTGCGAGTGTGCGTCACCTCAAACAAGATGCCGTCCGAGGTGTACGACTGACTCTCCATGACGGCAACGCAGTTGTATTTGCCGAGGTCAAGATAGCTGCAGTCCTCATCGTTGGCGAGCTCGACACTCACCGTACGACGGCTCGCCATCACTTTGACACCGCGCTTGTGCTCCAGATAGCCGTAAATAGAATCTGCCGCGATCTCGGGAGTCAGGCCCTTGGCGATCGACGCCAAAAAATAGCCATGGTCCACTTGGCGCGCGTTGCCGTTGAGGCTTCGGACACGCACTACGCGAATCAACTCCTCGCCCACCTTAAAGCCCAGGTGACGAGAGAGTTGCTCGGTGCAAACCAGATGTTCGAAAGACTTAACGTCCGTCGATGCAACGGCATTGTTGCGCTTTGCAAACTCGCCAAACGACTCAACCTCTTCGAGTGCGCCCAACATGTCGGTTTCGCCCTTAAGCCAAATAACGCGCACGCCCTTGCCGTGTATGGGCTGCACAAACATCCCGTCGGCCAGCATGCTCAAAGCGCGGCGGACGGTATTGCGCGTGCAGCCAAATTCCGCGGTCAGCTCGGCTTCGGTTGGCAGCATCTCCTGAAACGCATAGGTCCCATTAATGATGCGCGAGCGTATTTCTCGGTAGATTCCTTCGTATATCGCTTTTGGCATTGTTTCACCTCTACATTATTCATTTCCGGCTAGGCACGATAGCATTTCTTAAAGTTGTTTAAACCGAATATCGGTGAAGCGACAGGATTTAGCCGTTGACGGTTTCTGTCATGCCCAAATCGGTTTCGCTCAAAACTGCCGGTACGACACTCGTCTGGTCCTCTACAATGAATCCATTGTTTAAACGTTTCCCCACGCGCAACGCGCCTCGATATTCGGAAGGCAGAACATGCTGCAAAAAATCCAACGCTTTGGCGGGGCAATGTTCGCGCCCGCCATGCTGTTTTCTATATCAGGCCTCATGGTCGGCGTCTCCGCTCTCGCAACGACTGCGGACATCGTCGGCGATCTCGCCGTATACGGAACCCCTTGGTACGCTTTTTGGACCATCATCCAGCGCGGCTCGTGGACGGTCTTTAAACGCCTCCCGCTCCTTTTTGCCGTAGCGCTGCCCATCGGTCTTGCCCAAAAACAACCGGCTCGTTGCTGCCTCGAGGCTCTCGTCGCCTATTTTGCCTACTGCTTCTTTTTGAGCGAGATCATTAAGCTGAGCGGAGACAATCTTGGACTTAAGTACCCGTCGTCTTTGACCTCCGCTAGCGGCATCACCATCATCGACGGCATCAAGACGCTCGACACCGGCATTATCGGCCCGCTGGCGGTATCGGCAACCGTCGTCGCCATCCATGACCGCTTCTACGATGCCAAGGTTCCCGATTGGCTCGGCACCTTCTCGGGCTCCTCGCTGGTCTACCTCATCAGCTTTTTTGCCGTGTTTGCCCTTGCCGCTATCTCGGCCGCCATCGTGCCCTCCGTATACGCAATGACCGAAACGCTGCGCCATGCACTTACGAGCGTCGGCCCCTTTGGCGTGGGCATCTTTGTGCTTTTGGAGCGAGCGCTCGAGCCCATGGGGCTGCACCACCTGCTCTACATGCCGATCTACTACGACAACCTGGTCATTAACGACGGCATCTACGCCACGTGGAGCAGCTTGCTCCCCATCCTCTCCCATAGCACGCGCCCCCTTAATGAACTTGCGCCGTGGGCCGGTTTTACCGCCACCGGCTGGGTCAAGCTCTTTGGCCTTCCCGCCATCGCAGCCGCGTTCTACTCCACCGCAAAACCAGAGCGCCGCGCCGGCCTTAAGGTCATCCTTTTGCCCGCCATCGTCGCCTCGGTGGTTTGCGGCGTTACCGAGCCACTCGAGTTTCTCTTTATGTTCACCCACCCCGGGCTCTTTTTGCTCTACGCCGTCTTATCGTCTTGCCTTGCCACAACCATGAATCTCTTTGGCATCGTCGGCATCTTCTCGGGCGGCCTCATGGAGATGGCAGCCTTCAACTTTATTCCGCTCATGCGCACGCATGCCGGTGCCTATCTTTTGGCGCTCGGTATCGGCCTTGCCTTTAGCCTCATCTTTTTTGTTAGTTTTCGAGCACTCATCTTGGTCTATGACCTTAAGACACCGGGCCGCGAGGATCATGTTGCCAATCGCGCGGCAATCGATTGTTTAACGGGAAGCGACTTTGCCAAAGAGCAATCCCCCAATGACGAGGTCGATAGTCGATCCGATCAAGATCACGTCCTCGCTGAGCGGGTAATTCAGCTTTTAGGTGGCGTTGGCAATATCGTGGGCGCAACCAACTGCGCCACGCGCCTGCGCGTCGAGGTCGCAGACCCTTCCATCGTTGCAGATAACGCGTCGTTTGTCGCGGTGGGCGCCAAGGGCCTCATCATTACCGGCAAGACCGCCCAGGTGGTCATCGGCATCTCCGTTCCCCGCGTTAAAGAGCATTTTGACCAGATCATGGGCCTCGAGCCGGAATTTGTGCCCACCACCTCGGCCTCCCCTGCCGCCAGCGCAGCCCATAAGCGCGGCGATATCTGCTTCTTCGATATCGACGGAACGCTCGCCTGGCAAGACCCCAGGCTCGCCCAAGACCTTCCCGAAGACGAGCGGGACCTCTCCCCCTATCCCAACGAGGCGGTTTCGCAGGCAATCCGCGAGTTTGTCGCCAACGGCAACATGGCCTTTATCTGCACGGGGCGCACCCTCAGCTGCATCCACCCCAAACTTCTTGAGCTGCCCTGGACCGGCATCGTCTGTCTTGCGGGCGGTTACGCCGAGATCAACGGACACGCAATTCGCGATCTGTCGATGACGCCCAGCATGCTGCAGCATCTTGCCCCCTATCTTGAGCAATCGGGCGAGGTCATCCGCTTTGAGGGCCTCAACGGCGTCGTGCGCATGAGTGCCGATGCCCCCGATGCCCCCGGATACGCGCGCACCCTGGGCGACGCAGTCACGCAGCTGCAACATTACAGTGTCTACAAGATCTTGATGTCTACATCGCTCGCCAACCACATCGCTCAAGATAAGGCACTTGAGCCGCTGCTGTGCTTTAACGAGCTCGAACTCGAGGTAACCGAAATCTCGCCCCGCGAATGCACGAAGCGCGGGGGCATCCAGTCTGTACTCGACGCCCTCGATCCCCACCACGGAACCGTATACGGCATCGGCGACGCCAGCAATGACGTCTCGCTGATGAACGCCGTCGATGTCGGTATCGCCATGGGCAATGCGCCGGACTATCTCAAAAAGCGCGCCGACTACATCACCGACTCGGTCGACAAAGATGGCGTCGTCAAGGCGCTCGAGCACTTTAGGCTTATATAAGCAGCCGGCACGCGCACACGTCCCGTTTCCCCAAATCGCCAAAACAGACGCGCCGGCAACTCCAATGTGGCAATATGGTATCTGCACACCGCAACGATGCAACCTAAGAAAGAATGCGAGAACCCGTGTCCAGTCCGTTTACCAGCTTTTTAGCCCAGCACCTTGACCAGATCAACGACTATCTGGCCACGTTCTTTGACGGACAGGCGACCTCTGCCGATATCGAGCGCTACCTGTATACCCCGCTCTCGGCATTTACCGCCAATGCCGGCAAGCGCCACCGCCCGCTCATCTGCATGCTCGCCGCCACCGCAGTGGGCGGCAGCTTTGAGAGCGCCCGCAGCGCCGCGGCGGCCATCGAGCATTTCCAGTCGGGTGCGCTCATCCACGACGACATCGCCGATAACGGGCAGCTGCGCCGCGGTAAGCCCTGCATGCACCTCACCGAGGGCACGGGGCTTGCTATCAACTGCGGCGACCTGGCACTTACCATGGTCACCAAGACGGTTCTCGACGACCCCACGCTGGAGCCCAACGTAAAACTCCGCGTGCTCCACGAGCTCACCGAGATGATCGTTCGTACCATCGAGGGCCAGGCGCTCGACCTGGGTTGGGTACGCGACGGGCGCTTCGACATCTCGGTCGACGATTACCTGGACATGGCGACGCACAAGACCGCGTACTACAGCGGAGCCACGCCGCTTGCCACCGGAGCCATCATCGGCGGAGGCAGCGAGGAGCAAATTGAGGCGCTGCGCGCCTTTGGCCTGCACACGGGCCTTGCCTTCCAGATTCAAGATGATCTGCTCAACTTGATCGGTACCAAGGAGGCCGCCAACAAGGACTTCCGCACCGACATCACCGAGGGCAAGCGCACGCTTGTCGCCGTACACGCCCTCTCCGATGAGCGCTATCACGACGAGATTGAAGCGATCCTCTCCTCGGGCACCGAGGACCCCGCGCAGCTCGCGCGCGCCGTGGAAATCTTCCAGGAGACTGGCTCTATCGATTACGCCCACGCCTACGCACTGGACCTGACCGCCAAAGCTAAGGCCGCCATCGAGGACGTTTCGCTCGACCCGCATGCACGCGAGCTGTTCCTCTCCATGGCAGATTTCTTTGTGGAGCGCCTTAACTAGCGGGGGTTATAAAACCTGTCAGCAGCGTATTTGGGTACAACTTGCTACACTGTTGAGTGCATGTTTATGCATCCCTTTGCGTTGTCTATCCGACACACGCTCAAATAGTACGAATGGTACGCCGAAAGGGGTTCGTTCATGGAACCTATTACAACGGGCATGCAGGGAGCAGCCGTCGAGGACGTCCAGTCCCGCCTTCTGCAGCTCGGCTATACAATCGATGACACCGAGGTTGCCGACAAGCGCTTTGGCACCACCACCGAACAGGCTGTTGGCACCTTTAGGCTCGATAGCGGCCTTGCCGCTGGCTGTGCCGTCGATATCCCCTGCTGGAGCGCTCTGGTCGACGCCTCGTATAAACTGGGCGACCGCACCCTCTATCTGCGCATGCCCAATTTCCATGGCGCCGATGTGCAGGCCCTGCAGCGCGCTCTCAACGTTTTGGGCTTTGCCTGTGGCGAAGACGACGGCTACTTTGGTCCGCATACCGAGGCCGCCCTGCAGCAGTTCCAGGAAAATGTCGGCCTGTTTGCCGACGGCATGGCCTTCCAGGACACCTACGCCTACATCAACCGCCTGCACCATGTGTGGGAGGGCAAGCCCTCGGTCACCGAAGCCGAGTCCCGCATCGGTTTTGCTCGCGCCGCCAACGTGCTCGAGCGCTTCCAGATTGCCGTTATCGGCGAGGACCCCATCGCACGCAGCGTTGCGTCGCGCATGTGGAATATCGCCACGGCAACGACCGACAACAGCGGCATGATGCTCTGTGACTCCGAGGTCCCAACCGACGTTGACCTGGTGCTCGAAATCGCAAGCGACGAGCTGCCCGCCGACGCCGCACCGCGCGCCACGATTGCCCTCGCCGAGTGCCACAACCTGGCCCAGCGCATCCGCACCGCCAATGTCGCCGCGCAGCAGAAGCCGGCTCGCATTCGCATTGAGCTCACGGGCATGACGCGCTACAACGGCACCTTCACGGCCAGCGACGCGCAGACACTCGCCGTACGCCTGCTCGATGGCGTTTGCGATGCCCTCGCAGATTAGGTAAACTAAACGAGTTGCTTTTGGGCAACACCACACATTGGGACGTAGTTCAACGGTAGAACTCCGGTTTTTGGTGCCGGCTGTTGGGGGTTCGAATCCCTCCGTCCCAGCCATTAAAATTGAGCGCCCTGAGCCCATAACGGCCCAGGGCGCCTTCTTGTGGGCAAGCGGAGGGATTCGAGAACCCGCAAGGGTGCGGAGCTGAGGAAACGCGAAGGCGCCCCAAGCCCATTAGGACCAAGAGCGCCTTACATCTTGAAATATCAGCCCAATTCCGAAAAGCGAGCCGCCTTCTACAACGTGTCGTGTGGCCCCGACGGGCCGGGCATTAAGTTTGTCGCGAGTTCCGCACGCAAAGAAGGCCACTTAATGTGGCCTTCGTCTTGCGCAGGACTGTAGAGCAGCAAACTTAATGCCCGGCCCGTCGGGGCCACACGTCCCTAGTTGTTCAGCATGCGGTCGAAGCTTCCCGAGTCGCCATCTCGATAGTCTGCGGTCATCAGAATCTCCTGCGGAATGCGCCCGCCCTCGCGCAGCACGTTGCGGAACTGCACGCGCGTAACCATGGGCAGATCCTTGATCGTCGCTGCCAGGTTCTGCGGCACACCCTGGTTGGCAGCCGCGGGCTCGCACTCTCCGCCGGCCTTCACGCGACGCTTATGCTCGGCGAGCATGGCGCGGTACATGCCGGCATGCAGGCGAATCTCAACCACATTGGCATTGCGAGCCTGCTCGACGATGCGCGCGCCCTCGCGATCGATATCGCCCACGTAGTAGACGTAGTTAAAGCGATAGCCAATCTCGGCCAGATAATCATCCAGTGCGTGCGAGACGCTCGCTTTGCAGCCGCCGCCAAAAATCACGCCGCCCACCTTGATGCCAAAGAGCTTGGCGTGCTTGCGGCCACGCAGCAGCTTGACGATCTCGTCGTAGGTGTCCAGGTTCTCGACCATAATGAACGGCTTGTCGGCTCCCAGCGTAAAGAAGCCCGTAAAGTGCACGGGGCGATTGGGGGCGACCTTGATCGCCTGCATGCTGATGCCCTTTTCGGTCATACGCCTGATCAGGCGCTCACCGTGCTTGCCGTCAAAAGCCTTCTCGTCGTTAAAGATCTGGTAGGCACGCTGGCGGCGCGAGGCAACCGGCGTATCGGCACCTCGGTTCTGCTCGATCCAAGCCTGGATGATTGCGATTTCCTCGGCAATCTTGCGGTTGGACATCTCGTTGTGCTGAGTGCGCTGCGGAGCCTTTTTGCCGTCCTTGCCCTCGACCTTTACGATCTGTGTCTGCTGCTCCTTGATCTTGGAGAGCGCCATAGGCGTGGGGACAACCTTGAGCAGCTGCCTGCCTAAAACGCGGGCAAGGGCAAACGCCGAGACCTCGCCGTGGGCGGCCGACTCGGGCTGCCGGGCAGCAGTATCTACTGCGGCAGACTCCGGCTTCTTCTGAGACTTGCGCTTAGAATCGCCTTGGGAATTGCGCTCGCGCTTCGGCATAGACGCCTGCTTCTGCGGACGATCGGACTTGCTCTCCTTCGCTGACTGGCGCTTAGGCTGCCCCGAAGAAACCTCGGCCTTCGCATCCTCGTCCTGTGGCATGGTCTTCTCGGCTGCAGTCTCGGCATGGGAACTGCGGCCCCCACGATGGCGACGGCGGCGAGGCTTGCTCGACGCGCTCTGCTCCGTCTGCTCATCAGTAGGCTGCTGGCCCTTGGCCTCGGCATCAACCTCAAGCTGCGGCTCAACAGGCTTTTGCTCGCGAGCCACCGGCTCAACGGCCTTCTCGTCCTGGGTGGTCGAAACCGACTCGCCCTTCTCCTGACGCTTTACGGGATACGCACGTCCCGCAAAACCGCGGCCGGGACGACACGAACCCGGAGCCTTCTTGGCAGACTCCTCAACATCGTCTGCAACCTCAGAAGACTCTTCAACCTCACGCGCGGCATCCTGCGCTGCAGCCTTAAAGTGAGCACCGCGACGACGCTTGGGCTCTTGGGCCTCCACGGGCTTTTGCTCCTTCGTGGGCTTCTGCGACTCGGCAGCAACCTCGGTCTCAACAGCCTCGGCATCCGTCTCGCCCTTTCGAGCAACGGCGCGACGGAAGCGCTCCTGCTGGGCGCGGCGCTGTGCATCGCGCTTGCCGCCCCCGCCAAAATCGCCGCGTCCTGCCTTGGCCGTAAAGGCACGCACGACGTTCTCATCGAGCAACTCATCGGTATCGACATGCTCACGCGGAGCAGCTTCTTCCACAGCAGGCACGTCAGCGGAATCCTCGACGACAAAATCCTCGACGGACTCGGCAGGCTGCTCCTGGGCATCGCGGATCTCGGCATTGATGGTATAGAACGCCGGGCGCCCGTTAATGCCGCTACCCTCGATCTTGGTCACGATATTTGCCGCGATAAGCTCATCGCGCATCGCCTTGGTGTCACATTCCTTATCGACGGAGCGGAAAATTTGCGCCAGCGCGCTCGACTTGATCTTGAGCGCCTTGCGGCAAAGCAGGTCGTAGGCAACCAGCTTGGCACGCTCAGCAGAAAGCGATGTCTGGCTGCTCAGACGCTCAGCCAGGGCATCGACATTATTTTGGTTATCGGAATATACCGTCTTGGCCACGGGGCCCCTTTCATATGTACACATATACGTTTATATGGTACAACGCGCGCCCTTATCCATGCAAAACATCTGCGAGAACACTCGAGCACACTCGAGCGTCACCCACTTTTGCATGAAAAAAGACCGAGCCCGCGAAGTCGCGGACCCGGTCTTTCCGAGTCAAATGGATGGGAGATTCAACCCGTCCGACCGACTAGGCCTTGGCGGCCTCGGCGTCAGCGGGAGCCTCGGCGGCAGCGGCGCGACCGTACTCGGCCTTGCCCATCTCGGACCACTCGGGCTCCTCATCAGGCATGGAGCCAGCCTCCTTGCCGAAGAACTCCTTGAGGCAGTTGACGGCGACGATGAGGCCCAGGACCATCAGCAGGACGGCAAAGACGAGCTGCAGGCCCTTGGTGGCGGCGACGGAGACGGCGGCCGTGGTGGCGGTAGCCGGGATGGTGCCGAAGAAGCCGTAAGCCTGGACGGCGGCCATGCAGCCCATGGCGCTCTGGACCAGCGAGGTGAAGGTGCAGCAGAGCAGGAAGGCGACGGGCACGTAGAGCATCCAACCCTTGCGGCCGGTGCACTTGCAGAACACGGCGAGGGTGATCATGGTCATGCCGCCGAGCAGCTGGTTGGAAGCACCAAAGAGCGGCCAGATGTTGGCATAGCCACCAAAAGCGAGGGCGAGACCGGGAAGCAGGGTGACGACCGTGGCGAACCAGGGGTTGCCGAGGACCTTCATGTAGCCGGCCTTGGACTCGATGGCCAGGGCGTCGTTGGTCTGGGCAAAGAACTCGGAGAACGAGGTGCGGGCGATGCGGGCGACGGCGTCGAGCGAGGTCAGGGCCAGAGCGGAGACGTTCATGGTCATGAAGACGGTAGCGAGCGTGCCGTCAACACCGAAGGCCTGCATACCGCGGGAGATGCCAGCGGCGAAGATCTGGAACGGGGTGGAAGCGACACCGGCGTTGAGGGCGCCGGTACCGGCGGTGTTCATATCAGAGAACATGATGCCGGCAACGATGATGGCAAGGATGCCGACGAAGGACTCGACGATCATTGCGCCGTAACCGACCTTGACAGCGTCCTGCTCCTTCTCGACCTGCTTGGAAGAGGTGCCGGAAGAAACGAGGCTGTGGAAACCGGAGAGAGCACCGCAAGCGACGGAGACGAACAGGACCGGGAACATCATGCCGGAGGCAGTGGAGAAGCCGGTGAAGACCGGAGCGGTGATAGTGGCCTGACCGTTGACGCCCAGGACGACGATGCCGAGGACAGCGCAGACGATCATGACGATCATCATGATGGAAGTGAGGTAGTCACGCGGGGTCTTGAGCATCTGGATGGGCATAGCGCCAGCGAAGACCAGGTAGACCATGACGACGGCGAACCACTGGAACTTATCCAGGTAGACCGGAAACTGCATACCGACGGCGAACATGAGAACCATGAGGACCACGCCGGTGACGAACTCGGCAGCGCCGGTGAGGTTGAACTTCTTCTGGGCCCAACCAAAGGCGATAGCGACGAAGGTGAACAGGATGGAGATGGTACCAGCGCAGCCGGCGGCATAGGACTTGGTGAAGTCGATGGCACCGGTAGCAGCACCAGAAGCGTCAACGGCCGGGGTGAACATGAACGTCTTGCAGACCATGTCGGTAAAGGCGGCGATGACGATGATGCAGAACAGCCAGCAGAACAGCAGGAACAGGCGACGGCCGGTCTTGCCGATATACTTCTCGATGAGCTGAGCGAGTGACTTGCCGTTGTTCTTCATCGAAGCGTACAGGGCACCAAAGTCGTGGACGGCGCCAAAGAAGATGCCGCCGACGAGGACCCAGAGCACGACAGGCAGCCAGCCAAAGGCCATGGCGACGATCGTACCCGTGACAGGGCCAGCACCGCAGATCGAGCTGAACTGGTGCGAAAACGCAGTGAAGGCGGAGACGGGCGAGAAGCTGTTGCCGTCCTTCATGCGCTTGGCCGGCGTGAGGGCCTCTTTGTCAACGCCCCACTTGTTGGCCAGCCAGCGGCCGTAGCCCAGATAGCCGCAGGCGAGCACCGCCGCGGCCACAACCATGAGCAAAACTCCGTTCATTACATTTCCTCCTCTAAAAAGAACTTCCTAGACATAAAAAATGAGGACCGTCGGTTGCGCTCGACGGCCCTCATCTTCATCAGCCGCCCGTTATCGTACGGGCTAGCTGTATGTGCTAACCCGCATCAGATAATTACTACGCTGATAATGTTTAGCTGATGCGTGAACATGTCTAAGAAATCCTCTTCAATCATGATGCGAACGATCCGTGCGTGTTCACATCCCCCAGTGGTTGAAAAGGAGTATGAAACTTTAGTTACCTAAAGTCAACGCAAATTTGTAATGAATTTTCAACTTTTTTTTGGATTTCTCGGTATAAAACGCCACTGACCTCGGACTTTACCCCACGACAGTTTTTGCATGAGAGATGCCCCTGAGAGCCGTGGGAGCCGGGCGGCGCATATGAACTTTCCTGCTCTACAGTCCTGCGCAAGACGGAAAGCACATTAAGTGCTTTCCTTTGCGTGCGGAACTCGCGATAAAGTTCATATGCGCCGCCCGGCT
>CABUTL010000003.1 GCA_902494375.1 uncultured Collinsella sp. | reverse complement strand
TCACGGATATCCTACCGCCACGTCGTTTGGCGGTTACCATCTTTCACCCGATCGCGCCCGCGCCGCAACCCAGCTTGCCGTATGGATGCTCAACGGCACTACCCATGTCGACGGTACTTACTCTTACACGACCGCTCAGGGCAAAACCAAGAGTGGGCACTTTACCGCTGACAATGAAGTCGTGGCGGCGGCGCGGTGGCTCCACGACAGCGCAAAATCAGGAAACATCAAAGCCGCTCCGCACCGCGCGAGACGCTATCTAGGAGCCGTATCGGGCGGCAGCAAACGTCAGGACATGCTCTATGTACTGCCGGCGGTCTCTGTTTCCTTCCAAAAGCAGTCTGCAAACGCTGCCATTACCAGCGGAAACAATACTTATCAGTTTGACGGGGCAACATTCGATATTTTTGAGAGCGCCAGCGGCGCGCGTGTCGGCACCATCCAGATGGACAGCAACGGTCGGGCGCAAGCAACTCTTCTGCCCAACACTGCATACTACCTAGTTGAAACGAAGGCGCCGGCCGGCTATGTCCCCCGTCGTGATCGCATCGCCTTTACCACGGGGAATGACGGTGGACAGGTCGCCATTGATGAACAGCCCGGCATCATCAACCTGCATATCGTAAAACTCGATGCCGCGACGAATGCCGGCCCCCAGGCGGGATCTTCACTCGCAGGAGCAGAGTTCACGTGTGTGTCACAATCAACCCCTGGATGGGCGCAAATCCTCACGACCGACGAAAGCGGTCAGGCCACCCTCGCCGATGTCCCCTTAGGAACCTTTACCATCTACGAATCAAAAGCCCCCGAGGGCTACCTGCCATCCAACGACAGCTGGACCTATACCGTTGGAGCCGACCAGCTCGGCGATTCAGGCGTGGTCGAGATCGAATCTCGCATTTCCGATATCCCCATTGCGTTTGACCTTGAGATTTCCAAATTCAAGGATTACGGCAATAGCGACCAATCCGGCCTGGAGCAACCGGCGGGTGGTGTTGTCTTTGAGGTTGTCAGCAACAGTTCTCAGCAGGTTGTTGGCACACTGACCACAAACATCTATGGCTTTGCCTCCACCAAAGATCAGCCCGAAGCATGGTTCGGCACAGGCAAGCGACCCGCCGGTGTCCACGGAGCTGTCCCATACGACCGTGCCGGCTACACGATTCGCGAGGTTCCGGAAACCGTCCCCGAGGGTTTTAAACGTGCGGGGGAATGGACCGTCGAGGCCAATCAGATTTCCGACGGCGCCGAGCTTCAATATATCGTGGACAACCACGCGCTGTCGACGCATCTCCAGATTGTAAAACGCGATGCCCAAACAGGCGCTTCTGTTCCACTAGCCGGATTCACCTTCCAACTCCTAGACAGCAATCACGAACCTGTCTCACAAACTTGCTGGTATCCAGCACATAACGTAATGGACACCTTTACGACTGACGCGACCGGGACCGTCACACTGCCCGAATCGCTCGTGCCGGGCACCTATTATGTACGCGAAACCTCGGCCAAAGAGCCCTATCTTGTCGGCGAAGAGATCGAGGTAAACATACCCGCCGACATGAACCTAACGCCCGTTGCAGTCGCCTCGTATTATGACCACGCCGCGACCGGAAACATCAGGATCGTTAAAACCGATGCCATAGACGGCAGCAGCCTCGCGGGCGCCGTCTTTGAGATCCGCGCCTCGGGTGATATCGTGCGCCCCGACGGTAGCATTGCCGCGCTCGACGGTGAGACTGTCACGACCGTCACGACGGATGAAACTGGAGAAGCACGCGCGGACAACCTCCCACTGGGATCTGGCACCGCACGCTACGAGGTTGTCGAGACTCAAGCGCCGGCAGGCTTCTTGCTCGATCAGACAACCCATATTGTTGCCCTTACTTATGCCGACCAGAAAACACCCGTTGCAGAAGCACGGCTTAACGTATCCGACGATTACACCAAGGTTGATATCTCCAAGGTCGATGCAAGCGGTGAGCAAGAAGTGGAAGGCGCACAGCTCACCTTATATGGTCCCGATAAAACCGAAATAGACTCCTGGACCTCATCCGACAAGCCGCATCGCGTCGAACATCTTGCACCCGGCACCTACTCGTTGCGCGAAATGATGTCTCCGCGGACCTATGACCTTGCCGAGGAGATAACGTTTGAAATAAAGGATACGGGAGAAGTCCAAACCGTCGCGATGAAGGATGCGCCCATCGAGATCAAGGGACAGGTCGACAAGCGTCAGGAACTTGTCCAACCTATCGAAAAGGGCCTGTTGGCTAACGGCGATGGTAAAAACCGCGCCACGACGCAAACCAATAGTGATGGGCTTTTCTCCTATACCATCGATGCTCGAAACGATTCCGCTACTTGGGTTGATGAGTTTACGATTACCGATGATCTTGAGTGCGCCAAAGACGGCACAGCGAGATTCATCTCAATCGAAACCCCCGTCGCCATCGGCGACCTCAACGGTCTGTGCAACGTATGGTATCGCACGACGCCGTTGGACTCGACAGACGTCGATGAGCCGGCAAACGCGACACTTGACGATGGGCACGAAAATCCTTGGCTTGAGTCCGACGAAGTAAAAGAGAGCCTTGGTGAGGACTGTCGCCTCGTCGATTACGACGGCTGGCGCCTCTGGAAGGCGGATGTCTCGACCACGGAATCCACCACACTCGAGGCGGAAGAGCTCGACCTTGCATCCAATACCGTCGTAACAGGCATTCGAATTGAATACGGTGCGGTAGCCGCCGACTTTACGACTCGAAGCGATGCGGATTCTTGGACCCGCGATGATCTCAAAGATGAGCACGACGACCTTGACGATGCCAAAGCAATCCTTGGCACAGACGCTCGGGGCGCAGTCGTACATATGCAGGCAACGTCGGCTTATACGCCCCAAACCGCACTCACCAACAGCGCGCGCGTCGATCTTTGCCGCAACGGTGGCGGCGATAAACTTGAGTCACATGACGAGGACAGCGTCATTCAACGCTGTACCCTACCGCAGGACCTACCGGCAACAGGATCAGTTCCCATCGCCGCTTACATCACCGCGCTCCTGACCTCGGGTGCCGCAGCCCTATGGTTCGCTCGCCTTAGGTCGATCCCAAAGAAGCGCTAGCGCGATGAAAAAGCGGGCGAGCCAGTCCCCTGGCTCGCCCGCTTTCAATCATGTAAATCGCCGTATCTACTCTGCAGACGAAGATCCACCATCAACGATTGCCTGCTCGGACTCAGGAATCCCATCGGCACCCGTGCTCTGTTCTTGCTCCACCTCTTCGCTGATTGCGGAGGCGGGGGTCGAGCCCTTCGCACCCACGATGTAGGCGGCCCCAAATCCTAACGCAATGGCAATCAAGGTCAAAATCACGTAGACAGGCCAATGGCGCTTAATATACGAAAACACGTTGACTCCTTAGAGCTCCGTCTACGAACGGCGGATAACCTCGGTCACGACCTCGGATACCGTAGCAATGTTCGTCGGGTTGACATTGTGGGGCAGGTCGTCCTCGGTACGAGCGCAAGCCAGACGCGTGCCGTCCACGCCGGCGATGGTAAGGGCTCGGCGGCTCGCCTCGAGCGCGGCATAGGCATCGGTCTTGGCATAGGGCATCTCGAGCGCGCCACAATCGACATGGAACGACTTGCAGACCTTGCTGACCAGGTTCATGATGCGGCGATCGCCCTTGAGCAGTTGTTGTTCGCCCTCGACCGTCACAACCGAAAGCCTACCGGCGCCGACGGATTCAAGATTGATAAAGAATACGCCGCGGAGCTTATCGCGATGCGAAGCCAAGAAGGCCTTCATGCCGGCGCCATCACAATCCGAGGCACCCGTTGCCACAAACCAGATATCGTGACCGAGCAGCTCATCATCGCCCATAGAGGCGACAGCCGAGAGCATACCTTCGGAAGAAGCGCCATCGGAAGACGTAGCGCCGCCCTTCCAGCCATCGTTATCGTCCTCGAAGTTATCCCACGAACCGATACCGCGACCGGATTTCTTGGCATCGTAATCGTCTTCGACGCCCAGCCAGTCACTCATGCTGTCCTGCTCGTTTTTCTTTTTACGACCGAACAGGCCACCCAGGCCGCGCTTACGAGACTTGGGTGCCGCCGGGGCGGGAGCCGAAATGGTCTCGATCGGCTGCGCGCCCGACGCAACGGACATAGGAGGCGCAACGGGTGCCGATGTGGGTTCGGGACCTTGGGCGGTAGCAAAGGGGTCGTTGACCCGGGCAGAGGGATCGGGAAGGTCGAACAGCGACGTGCGAGACGCAACGTTTGCCTGCTTCATAGACGGCAGCGACGGATCGGGGACCGAAGCCAGCGGAGACGAGGAAGGTGCAGGCGACGGTGCCGACGCCGGATCGGGAACATTCATCTGCGGACGCGGCGATGCCTGGGAGGAAATCTGGGCCATAAGGGAATCGACCGTTTCGTCCTGGGTGGGAGCGACATTGGCAACCGTGGCACCGGACCCACTCGGGGTCGGCATGGTGAAAATCTGCGTGGAATAAGGCCTCGACTCATCCGTCTCGGGAGTCTCGGAAACCGCAGGCACTTCCTCCTGCTCGACCTCGGTCGAATCACCTTGATCGGCTGCCGCGTATTGCTCTTCCTCAGAGTTGGCCTCGACGGACTCGTCCTCGGCGGCATCCTGAATTTCGGCAGCATCAATAGGCTCGTCATCGTCTGCCGCGTCGCCCTGCTCATCGGAAACAGGAAGGGGCTCGGCAATCGCGGTGCCTTGCTTTTCAAACGTTATCGTGGAATCGAACTGCGCGGCATCAAACGACATGGTGCTATCGACGTGCTGCTGAGCCTCGAAAGGCGTCGTCGCCTCAACAACATCCGTGGACGCCGGTTGCTGGGACTCAAAGGACGTTGTAGCTTCGGCGGCGTCGACGGGCGCGGACTGCATAGCCTCGTTCTGCTCGAACTCTTGCGCCGCGTGCTCACGTGCCGCCTCGGCTGCCTGCTGCTGAGCGATAGCCTCCTGCTCGGCAGCCTCGCGTGCGGCAGCGCGCTTCTCCTCGAAATCGTCGACAAATTTCTTGCCCTTTGCAAGCGCACCCTTAAAGAAGTTGGAAGCGCTGGCGCCAATCGACGAGAACGCGGATGCAATGTCGGCATGGGGCGTTGCCGCGGGAATCTCGGCCGAGAAATCAGTATCGCTCTCGTAAGACACGCGCCTCGGCTGTTCAACGTAATCGTCGTCAGACTCGTCCGCAACGTCTTGCGCCGGCGCGGCGGGAGCCAAAATGTCCAGTCCTGCCGCAGGATCGATCGCGGACACCGCCTCGGGCTCGGCAACGGCAGCGGTAACCGCGGAAGACTCATCATCCACGGTGACAACGGGGGCAGGCTCGGGCTCAAACGTCGGCTCCTCGCCCTCCTCGTAATCGAGCGTGCAGGACTCGGGAAGCATTCCGAGCGCACGGATGGCATCCGAACCAAAGCGGATGTTGCCGGCGGCGTTGCGATAGAGCTTGGGCTCGGCCGCGGCAGGCTCCTCCGCCGACTCGGCAGCGGAAACCTCGTCATTGAACTCTTCAGCCTGGACAGCCTGATTCTGATCCTCGGGCACGATGGCGCCAATCAGCGTCTCGTCGGCAGACGCACCCTCAAAGCCCTCGATCTGCTCGTCGAAAGCCTCACCCTGTTCGGGCTCGGTCTGAGTGTCGGGAGCAATCGGCTGACCGAACTCGTCCTCGGCGTAGGTAGGCTCTTCGTACTCGATGGTGTTGCCGTAGTCGTTTTGCTGCTGGGCCGCGGCATACTCCGCCGCTGCACGCGCCATTTCCTCGGCACGACGCTTTTGCTCCCCAAAATAGGTATCGAACGGAACATCGTCGGGAAACTCGTTTTCGCCCTGGAAGGGAGCAACGATATCCATAACGCCGAGCATAGCGGCGACAGAAGACTTGTTGCACACCGCGCCGGACGTATAGGGAAGAATGTGGCGGTTAGAGATGATGTTTGCCGCGTTGGCAAGCGCAACGAGGGAAGCGAGGATCGCGACAATCCACAGCAGAACCTTGAGCGCGCCGGGGAGCGGCAGGATGCGCAGGATGGCAACGGCAGCGGGGGCAACCGTGGCAACGGGCAACAGCTTGGCGATGAGCGCACGATACGAAGCATAGGGCTCGCGGGCGAGCAGCTCAGCACGGGGAGAGTCGTAGTGTGCGACAACGACCACCGGGCGGTTGCGCGGAGACGCGAGCGGGCCCGAGGCCTTGTGGTAGGCGATGACATTTTGGCTCACGCCCGTCTTGCCCAGGCGCGAAACCACGGGATGCCCTGTGCGCTCGAGCACGTAGAGCACGGCACCGACAATGGCCAGCAAGGTGCCGACCAAGCCGATACCGCCGCCGATGCCCATCAGCAGGGCGCCGGCAAACGCAAGAATACCGGTAACGGCAAATGCCAACCTACTGGGCGCCGGGGCATTGAACTCCTGAACCTCGGGGTCAAAGCCGTGGTTGCGGAAGATCTGAGCGATATCCTCGGCAGCCAAGCGCTCTTCTTCGCTGCATGCCGGCGTAATGCCGGTGTTCTGCAGCAGGTGGTTAATATAGTTCTGGGTGTTCGCCATGTGCGCTCCACATCCATAATCCGACAAATAGGCCCAATGCATGCACATTAGAACCGTATATAGTCGAAAGTATACCCCGAGCGAGCGCAAACGACCGAATTCGGGCCATCTTAACGCCCCGAGCGGACAAGGATATAGCCTAATCTCCATATCGGACTAAAATCATGGCAGCAAACCACCTTCTCATGCGAGGACTCTATGACGGCAAGCGACACGACCGAGACAATTAAAAAGGGAAATTCGGAGCCCAGTTTCGATAAAACGGCTCAGCGCATCCTCAATCTTTTCTTTGTGCTCAATAGCTCCCCCGAACCGCTGACGACCGAGCAGATCGTCTTGGATTCTGACCTGGGATATGGCTCGGGCAATATCGACTCGGATAAGCGCAAGTTTCGACGCGATCGTGACAAGCTGCTCGAACGCGGCATCTTAATCAAGGAGGTTCGCCCCACCGGCGCGCAGGAGACCGAGGAAAGCTCGTGGACAATCGACCGCGAGCACACGTTTGCGGCAGGCGGCCTCATTACCGCAGACGACGCCGATATCCTGCTCAACGCCATCGACCAGACACTAGCGGCCGGCTCATCCACTTTTGCCGCACCGCTTGCCGATATTCGCTCCAAGATTGCCTATCTCACCGGCAGGACGACGGTGGACGAAGCACCGATCCGCCGCTCTCCCACCGTCGATGCGGTATGGAGCGCCTTTGCCGAGCGTTGTGCACTGCGATTTTTATATCAGAACGGACGCGGCGAGCAGAAAGAACGTACCGTCCGCGTCTACGGCATGTTCGAGCGCGAGGGCGTGGCGTACTTCTGCGGCCTCGACAACGTCACCGACGACATCAGGACATTCCGCTGCGACCGTATCGTTCGCGCTTGGCGTCCTTCGAAGGCCTACGTCATCCCCGCGAACTTCAATCTCAACGACTATCTGTTCTTTGAATTCGATTTTGCCGACCGACCGCCCGTTGCAGCCACGTTCTCGTTCGCCCCCCAGACGCAGATCGATATGATCAACGGCCTCACGCGCGGGCGAGGTGAGCTCGCACACACCGATGTGGGATGGACCTGGACCGTTGACGTGCGCGATCTTGAAGCCGCCGCCTCATTTTGCATGGCCCACGCCGTGGACGGCATGAGGCCCGTGGCCCCCAAATCGCTCAAGCAGGCGTGGAACCGCCTCATTGAAAGGACGGTGCACGAGCATGCCCGTGCGTAAACTCACCAGCGAGCAGAGACTCTCGCGCGCCATCGACATCATGGAGGCCCTCTACGCCGCCGGCGAGAGCGGCATGACACGAGCCGAGATTTGCAGCCGCTTTGACATCACAGGGGTGTCGCTCGACGAGATTCTCGAGATCGTCTCGACGCTCGCGGACCGAGAATCGGGCGCGCGCATCATCTGCGAATGCCGCGGCGAGCGTGTGGTCCTCACCGGCGACGCCGGGCGTGTTCTACCGTTGCGCCTGAGTGCCGCCGAGGGCGCTGTGCTCAACCACGAACTTGAATCGTTGGGGATCGAGCCACAGACGGCAGCCCGGATTCGGCATGCTCTTCTACCCGAAGAGCTCGGCTATAACCAGCGCGTCTTTGACACCGTCAACCACGGGTCGCACTGGCAGCAGCTGAGCTGCGCCATTCAGGACGGCGTTCGCTGCCGCATCTCGTATCGCTCGATGGACGATGCACGGCCACGCGAGCGTCTGGTCGACCCCTTGCGCATTACGGCAAACGGCGACCAAACATACTTGATTGCCTGGGACATCGCAGTCGATGAGCAGCGCACCTATCGCATGGATAAAATCGAGGGACTCACCTTGACGGAAGACTCCGTCGTGTCTCACGCACCGGACGTCGCATCCCTCCACGATTCCCTTGCCCGGACGCAGCGTAGCGCAAAGCTCTTGATGCCATTCGATATGGCGGAACATCTGGACTGGGCCGGCATCACCCTAATCGAGCGCAGCGGGGCAGACATGGCAATGGTAACCGTGCATTACGGCTCCGAGCGTTGGCTACTGAGCCAGGTAATCGCAGCGGGCGGAGCCATCCGCATCTTGGATGACCCCGCCCTGTCAAAGCGTCTGTGCGATATGGCAAAAACCCTCGTTTGTCCGCTTTAGCGCCGCCGCTCGTGGCGTGCACGCCACAGTTGCAGATAGTGCCCGATCTGCGCCGATTCGATGCGCTGGTAGGAGCTCGTGGGCAGCGACGTTAAGAACTTCTTTCCGTAGCCCTTCGTCACCAGGCGCGGGTCGGCCAGAATCAGCACGCCGCAATCGGTCGACGAGCGGATAAGGCGGCCAGCCGCCTGCTTGACCTCGAGCACCGCCTCGGGCAGCGAATAGCGCGCCCAAGCGCGGTCTTCGCGCAGGTTGCGCTCGCACGAGAGCGGGTCCGTGGGGCTCGAGAACGGCAGCTTGGGAATGATGACGCAGCGCAGTGTCTCGCCGCTGGCGTCGAATCCCTCCCAGAAGGCCTTAAGAGCAAAAAGCGACGAGGTCGGCTCGTTGATAAACCGGTCGCGCAGGCGACGAGGAGATGAGTTGCGCTGCTGGCAGTTGAGCTCCAGACCCGCACGGGCCATCTTGGGCTCAACGCGGGCGTACAGGTCTTCCATGTCGCGCCGATTGGTAAACAGTGTGAGCACCGATCCGCCCATGGCAAGATGGGCGTCGACCAGCACGCGCTCGAGCGCCGTAAGATAGCTCTCACGATCGCGCGGATCGGGTATATCGCCCGCAACGACTACAGCCATGTTCGAATCAAAGTCGTAGCTCGAGTCCAAGTGCAGCGATGAGGATGTCGAAGCACCGATGCGATCGAGGCCGACCGCGTGGTTAAAGTGTTCAAAGCTTTTGGACACCGTCATGGTCGCCGAGGCAAAGATAGCCGTGTGAACCTCGGGCAGCCACTCGGTTGCCAAGGCCTCGCCAATGTCGATGCGCTCTGCGGTCATTGACTCTCCGCCGGCACGCAACCTGCGATTGACCTGCAGCGAATACACGTAGTGTTCATCGGTGCCGTCGATGATGAGTTTGAGGTTCTCGGCCAGCTCGTGCAGGCGGCGTGAGATATCGCCCAGGTCGACAACAACCTCGGGCTTGTCGGCGGCGACAGCCTGCACCAGCGCGTCGACGCTCTTGTCAGCTTGTTCCAATGCATCGATGGCAGCGTAGGCCGACTGTAAGAAATCATGCCAGTCGTCAGATTCGCGCAGCTCGGGGCCAATCCATAGATTGGCATTGTCATAACCCCCACGGGCACGGCGGCCGAGCTCGCGAACGCCATCGAACACGTCGGCGATTGCCATGCTCGCGCGCGCAACCGTCGACGTCGCCTTGGCAGTAAGGCCCAGATAGAGCGTAGAGCCCTCGGAGGTTGCCAAATCACGGGAAACCTGGCTTAGCGCACCGGTGCTCGAGCCACCCAGGCGCTCAAACAGAACGCGTGATTCGTCCGCCGACACCACGCGCGCCCACTGACGGCGCGCCTCGCGCTCGATGGAATGGGCCTCGTCGATTACCCAATGACGAATCGGAGGTAAAATCCTGCCCTCGGCCGCGACATTGCGGAACAGCAGGGAATGGTTGGTGACCACCACGTCGGCATGCGCTGCACGACGGCGAGCGCCGTGGACCAAACATTTATCAGGGAAAAACGGGCAGAGGCGACGAGCACACTCGCGCGAGGCCGTCGTAAAGTCGGGGCGGTTGACGCTGCGCCACCGAATGCCGAGCGAGTCGAGGTCGCCATCGGCTGATTGGCAGACGTACGCCATAATGACCGCGACCGCCGTGAGCGTGTCCGCCGGATCGCGCTTGGTGGTAATCTCGACCTGGCCTCGGCTCATGCGCTCAAGCTTGCGCAGGCACGGATAGTGGTCATAGCCCTTGAGAGCGCAAAATGACAGACCACCGTCCAGTTGCTCGGCAAGTTTTGGCAGCTCATGGTACATGAGCTGGTCGGCAAGATTGTTCGATTTGGTCGCAATACCAACCGTGATGTTGTTACGGCGTGCTGCCTCGGCAAAAGGCACCAGATAGGCCATCGATTTGCCGACGCCCGTGCCCGCCTCAATTACGCGATGTGTGCCCGTGACCAGCGCATCGCGGACCTCGAGCGCCATCGCGATCTGCTCATCACGCGGCTCGTAAGTGGGATACATGCGATTGACCAGGCCACCCGGCGCATAGTCTGTCTCAATCTCCTCACGACTCGGCATCTTGAGGACCGGCAGTTCGTCGGCGTCCACCCGATCGTCGGCGCGATCGGCCTTGAGAACGTCAGCACGAGCGGCGCTGAGAGAGAAGATAGAACCAGGGTTCTGCCGCGCCAAGAATGAGAAGATAGGACGATAGGACCAAGGCACATCCGGATGCATGTCGGCTAGGCGCGCCATGAGGCCCTGGGGCAAGTCGGTGAGCGCCACGAGCAACACGCGCCATACGCCACACAGGGCGTCGACGTCGGCATTGGCACGGTGTGATACCGAGTCACAGCCAAACAGATCGGCCATAAAAGACAGCTTGTGCGAGGCCAGGCGCGGAAGCGCGATTCGCGACAGCGCCAGCGAATCGATCCAAATATCGCTCACGTTGACGCCGCCTTTGACCGACTCGATAAACGAGCGGTCGAACGTGGCGTTATGTGCGATCACCGGGCAACCACCGACAAAATCGGCGAGGGCGGCGACGGCCTCAACGGCCGACGGGGCATCTGCCACATCGGCATTTGTAATGCTCGTGAGCTCGGTAATCTCGGCAGGAATCAGCTGCTTGGGATGCACGAAGGTATCGAAGCGGTCGATAACCTCGCGGCCCGAAAGACGGGCCGCCGAGATCTCGATCAGCTCGTTGTCCTGCACCGAAAGACCTGTGGTCTCGGTATCGAGGACAATCACATCTTCCTCGATAAGGCCGAAGGACTGCGTTTTGGCGCGTTCGGCAAGCGTGGCATAGGAGTCGATGACAAACTGCGGCGTTCCTGACGAAACCGCGTCCTCGATTAGCATGCAATGCCCGCTCGACGAAGACCCATACGGATCAGACTGTCACAGACCTGCGGGAACGTCATGTCGTCGGTGTGGCGGATCTCATCCGGATACAGCGACGTATCGGTCATGCCGGGAATGGTATTGGTCTCGAGGATAACGGGGCCGTCCTCGCTCACGATAAAGTCGCTGCGCGAGATACCCAGGCACCCGAGGGCCTTGTGAGCGGCACAGGCAAGCTCCTGGGCACGAGCGTAATTCTCGGGCGAAATCTGCGCCGGAATGCGATGGATGTCCGTAGGGTCGACATATTTCACGTCCAGATCGTAAAACTCGCAGTCCTCGGGCTTACGAATCTCGACAATCGGCAGGGCGCGCACGTCATCTTCACCGTATACACCGACGGTGATCTCGGTACCCTCGATGCACTTCTCGACCAGCACTTTGTCGCCGTACTCAAACGCCTTGGCGATTGCCGCGGGCAGCTCGGAGGGCTCATGGACCAGGGAAATGCCATAGCTGGAACCGTTGACGGCCGGCTTCACAAAGCAGCGCTCGCCACAAACCTCGACGATATGATCGATATCGACTTCATCGCCCACCTCGAGTGCAAGGCCGGGGGCAACAGGAATGCCCGCCTTGGCGTACAGAAGCTTAGAGACCTCCTTGTCGGCACCGCAGGCGCTGGCAAGCACGCCCGAGGCCGTGTAGGGGATACCCAGGGTCTCCATGGCGCCCTGCATGGCGCCATCCTCGCCGCCGGCACCGTGCATGGCGATAAACGCCACGTCAAAGCCGCCGGTCGCCATGGTTACCATAAAATCATCGGCGGCCGTGTCGAGCAGCTCCACCGAAGTGTAGCCGGCCTCCTTCAAGGCAACCACGACGTTCTTTCCCGAATTGAGCGAGATCTCGCGCTCAGCGGAATGACCGCCCGCCAAGACCGCTACGTGCATGTTCTCTAGGCTTTTACCCGGCATGGGCAGACTCCTCCTCTATAATTTCTGCAGCTGATACCATATTGTAGCGATACCCTCTACGTTTCCCCAAAATCGAAAGGCTTCCATGAATCCCAGGACTAAATCTCAGGACATTCGCGACTTGAGCCAAAACGATATTCGCGAGCTCGTGGCCGAACTTGGCCAGCCCGCCTTCCGCGCGAAGCAGCTCATCGAATGGGTCTTTGAGAAGAACGTTTGTTCGTTTGACGATATGACCAACCTTCCCAAGGCTTTCCGCGAGCAGCTTAAAGAGGCTTTTGCCTTTGACACGCCGACTGAACTAACCAAGCAGGTTTCCAAAGATGGCTCTCGTAAGTATCTGCTCGAGTACCACGACGGCGTTTCCGTCGAGACTGTCGGTATGCCCCGTCGTAACAAGCTTTCCGTCTGCGTTTCCACCCAGGCAGGCTGCGGCATGGGCTGCGCCTTTTGCGCTACCGGTCTCAACGGCCTCAAGCGCTCGCTGACCGCTCAAGAGATCGTCGACCAGGTACTTCATGTATCCAACGACTTTGGCGAGCGCGCCACGAGCGTTGTCTTCATGGGCCAGGGTGAGCCGTTTGCCAACTACGACGAGGTTCTCAAGGCGCTGCGAATCCTCAACGACCCCGATGGCATCGGTATCGGCGCTCGTCATCTCACCGTCTCTACCAGCGGCGTTATTCCCGGTATTCGCAAATTTGCCGACATCCCCGAGCAGTTCACGCTTGCCGTTTCCCTGCATTCCGCCATCCAGTCGACGCGCAACAAGCTCATGCCCGGTGTTAAGAAGTACACGCTGCTTCGCCTTCACGAGGCGCTTCAGCTCTACACTGAGAAGACTGGCCGCCGCCCGACCTATGAGTATGCCATGATCGAAGGCGTCAACGATACGAATCCCGAGATGCAGGCGCTCTGCGACTTCTGCGAGGGAACGTTGTGCCACGTTAACCTGATTCAGCTTAACGACATCGAGGGCAGCCCGCTCAAGCCGTCGCCGATTCATAAGGTTGAGGATCTTCAGCGTCGTCTTGAGTCCCGTGGCATCGAGACCACGATTCGTAACTCCCGTGGTAACGATATTGACGCCGCTTGCGGACAGCTGAAGCAGCGCTTTAAAGTTCAGAAGAACGCATAGGGGAGTCGCACCCCAAAACGTTTCATGTGAAACATCGAACGGCCCCGGTTGCAGGAGATGCAACCGGGGCCGTTTTATTTATTGACCTTAATTTTGAATCAGCTGCTACCTGTCCCATTTTTTTTGGCCAAAATAAGGGGTCCTTGCCTCGTGAATCAGACAAGGACCCCTCAAAATATGCTAAGTAATTGTTAGGTACCTAATAGCCTACATTTTCCCATTGGTTACTAACCCAACCTTGATTAATCTTGGGATTCTTCGTTACCTGAGCCGTACGCATGGCAACATCTTCTGTCATAACATCCATTTTCTTCTTGGATGTATCGACAATATCTTGCGCACTACGAAGCAAACGACCTCGAAGTTCATCGTCTGTCGCGATCTTATAGCCAGCAAAGGCACCAGCCGCGACAGTCGTCGCCAATGCAATCGCAGTTAAAATCCTATTCCTCATCTTGGCCTCCTTGATCAAACTGAATCATTTCGCCAAGAATACGGGAGAGCTCTTCCTCGTCTTTAAACTCAATCTCAATCTTATTCTTTCCACGCGAGCTCTTAACACGCACGTTGGTATTAAAAACCTGACGAAGCACGCGGGCAGCCTTTTTAAAAGACTGAGGCGTTGCAGGCCTCGGCGTCTTAGGTGTCTCTCCGGCAGAAAACAACGGAGCAAGATTTTCTGTCGCTCTTACGGAAAGGCCCTCTGCAACAACCTTCTCTGCAAGTCGAATTCGAGCGTCCTCATAGGGAACTGCAAGAATCGCACGTGCATGACCAGCAGTAAGTTTGCCCTCAAAAATCATCTGCTGAACAACTTCAGGGAGATCGAGAAGGCGCAGCGAGTTTGTAATTGCAGAGCGTGACTTGCTGACTGCCTTCGACAATGCCTCCTGGGTCATACCGCTGGCATCGATGAGCTGTCGATAGCCCTTAGCCTCTTCGACGGGATTCAGATCAGAACGTTGAAGGTTTTCGATAAGAGCAAGAGCCAGCATCTCTTCATCGTTAACATCTTTAATGATGACAGGCAGTTCCTCAAGACCAGCAAGCTTTGAAGCTTGGTAACGACGCTCACCAGCAATGATCTCATAGCCGTTTCCATGCTTGCGAACCAAAAGCGGCTGCAAAACGCCGTGTTCTTGGATTGACTCGCTTAACTCGCGAAGTTCAGTTTCGTTAAAATGAATTCGCGGCTGATTAGGGTTGGGAACGATATCCTCAATAGGTAGTTTTACTTCAGATGCGGTATTTGCAGCCGATGTAGCCGAACCACCGGTCTCATACTCGGCCTCTGAGACCAAAGCATTGAGTCCACGTCCCAATCCGCCACGTTTCTTTACACTAGGCACGCTTGATCACCTCTTTTGCAAGGTTCATATACGCTTTTGCACCCTTATTTTGAGGTGCATAGGTAATTACCGGTTCTCCAAAAGACGGAGCTTCGGAGATTTTAACCGTACGGGGGATCAGCGTCTTAAACGCCTTATCACCAAAGTACGTTTGAACCTCCTCAACAACCTGATTCGATAGAGAAGTACGCGAGTCATACATGGTCATAAGCACACCATAGGTGTCTAAGCCCTTGTTCAGACGTGATTTGACCATCTTCATTGACTCAAGCAGCTTTGTAACGCCCTCGAGTGCATAATACTCGCATTGGATTGGAATCAAAACGCTGTCTGCTGCGGTCAAGGCGTTGATAGTAAGCAGGCCGAGCGAGGGGGGACAGTCAATGAAAATAAAATCGAACTCGTCCTGAATCGGCTCAAGCAAATCTTTGAGGCGGGTTTCACGAGCGATTGCGCTTACGAGCTCAATTTCCGCGCCTGCAAGCTGAATTGTAGCCGGAATAACGAATACCTTTTTACAATTTGTATCAAGAACAAGTGATTCTGCCGGCACATCATTCAACAATGCATCATAGATGCAGTGATCAAGGTCTTCTTTTTCAATTCCGAATCCACTGGTGCTGTTTCCCTGCGGATCGAAATCGACAATCAGTGTCTTGCGACCCTGCTCACCCAGTGCTGCTGCAAGGTTTACAGCCGTCGTTGACTTACCGACGCCGCCTTTTTGATTGATGATTGCAATGATACGCGTGTCTTTTGCGCTCTTAGAACGCTTAACGTCGCGAAATCCCACGGTCCCTCCTGGTGTGTATTAAAGCTGTAAACGGAGGATGTTTCACGTGAAACATTCCGATTCGATATCAACCGCCATGTTTCACGTGAAACACCGCAAGTTGTTAGTATCCATTATGTTTCACGTGAAACATCTAGGCAAGCGGATTCTTCTTTGCCATGCCATTTGCACGAGGCAATGAGACGGATGCTGGATGACTCTTCTTAAGAACAATGAACTCCCTGTGGCCCAGGCCCTCAGGCAAATCGATAGCATCATTCAGAAGCAAAGTGAAGCCGCAAATCTTTGCAGCTGACATGCCAGAAGCAAGCTCCTCATCCGAAGGATTGCCCTTGGTGATAACAAATAGCCCTCCATCCTTGAGGTACGGAGCCGCATACTCAACAAGAATCGGTAGAGGGGCCAGTGCGCGAGCTGTTACAACAGAGAACTGCTTCTTATGGCTTCGAGCATATTCTTCAAGACGATCATGAACCGCATGAGCATGTTTCAATCCAAGAGCATTGACAAAGGAATTAACAGCATCAACCTTCTTGCCAACAGAGTCAATATAAGTAGCTTTACGATGCGTGGTTATGGTTAGTGGAATACCAGGGAAGCCCGCACCTGTTCCCATATCGAGCAAAGCTCCCTCAGGAGCCTTATTGATATAGGGGAGCAAAACAAGTGAGTCGAGGATATGAAGTACTACAGCATCTTCTACGTTAAGAATACGGGTGAGATTGGTTGTCTTATTTGTTTCAAGAACCAAATCCAAATGCTGGATACATTTCCTCAGCTCAACATCAGTTACGCTCAAGGAATACTCTTTGCAATAGGAAGTTAGACGACTCAACATCTCGTCAGTCTGCTGATCAGTAAGTACTAACAACGAAAGCTCCTTTCTGACAAAAATCAGTGTATCGAGAACTTTTGACAAAAAAAGGGAACGTGGAAACCACGTCCCCTTAGCATAAGCTCGAGTAGATTATCGAGCAACAATCACCACATGGCGATCAGGGTCTGAACCCTCAGAATGAGTATCGACTGCATCATTGCCACGAAGTGCGATGTGAACAAGTCGGCGCTCGTAGGCATTCATGGGCGGAAGCGAAACACTCTTATGAGTGCGGATGGCACGCTCGGCAGCAGACTGAGCCATGGAGGCGACCTTGTCCTGACGGCGGCTCTTGTATCCCTCGACGTCCACTACAACCGGATACCTAAAGCCAAGCTTGCGGCTCACCAGCAAAGAGAACATAACCTGAAGGGCATCAAGGGTGCGACCATGACGGCCAATGAGAACAGCAAGATCGGGAGCCGTTACATCCAAAATCAGCTCACCCTCGTCGCCCTCATACTCATCGATAGGAGAGTTGGCGGCATCGAAGTGCGAAAGGATGGAACGCAGGATGGAAATCGCAACATCAGCAATGGTGTCGAGTTCCTCATCGGTCAGCTCTTCACCAGCCTTGTAGCGCTGTGCAATCT
Organism: uncultured Collinsella sp.; assembly: GCA_902494375.1. GTDB lineage: Bacteria > Actinomycetota > Coriobacteriia > Coriobacteriales > Coriobacteriaceae > Collinsella. Next base: position 7,245 of record CABUTL010000003.1, on the reverse strand, counting down.
CGGGATAATCGCCCGCGACCTGCGGGGCAACCTCCTCAAGCATATCCTCGATGATCTCTTCAGACATAACGTACTCCAAAAGTTAGGTACCTAAATAAAATTGATATCCCACTACTTCTTCTTGTGCGGGCGCGGCTTCTTCTCGCGACGAGTGACCTCAACCTGCAGCGGAGCGTTCTTAAGACGCTCCTCCTCATCGGCCTTCGCCTTGTCGATGACCTTCTGCGTCACAAAAATCTGCTGAATAACCTGCCAAGCAGACGAGACGTCGTAGTACAGCAGAACACCAACGGGAAGGCTCCAGCCCATCCAAAGCATCATGACCGTCATGACAACGGCCATCATGCGCATGCTCTGCGCCTGCTGACCGGTCTGGTTGCGCGACATATAGAGCTGCGGAATCAGGGTCAGGACGGCGAACAGAATCAGGCAGACCAGTGCAGGCAGCGCAACCATAAAGCCATCGGCAAAGGAAGCGCTCGGCGTGGTGGTCAGGTCGGGCAGGATGTTGAAGAACGAGAACGTGCCGTCGTTAAAGTACTGCGGCAGGTTGCGCAGCAACGTAAACAGGGCGAACAGGACAGGCATCTGGATCAACAGCGGCAAACAACCAGCCATCGGGTTGAACTTGTTCTCGCTGTAGAACTTCTGCATCTCCTCGGCCTGGCGCTGAGGATCGTCGGCATAGCGCTCCTGAATCTCGAGCATCTTGGGCTGCAGCACCTGCATGCGAGCCGTCGACTTGGTCGACTTGAGCATAAGCGGCGTCAGCAGCAGACGGATGATGACCACCAGGATGATGATGGACAGGCCCCAGTCGACCGCAAAGGTCTGGATGAGCTTGAGCAGCTCGAAAAGGATGTTAACGATCCAATCCCACATGTAAGTTTTCCTCCGATAGCGAGTGCCCGCTAGGGCACAGGGTCATAACCGCCGACGTGCAGGGGATTGCAGCGAGCGATGCGCCTCACGGCAAGCCAGCAGCCTCTCAAAACACCGTACTTCTCAATCGCCTGGACGGCGTATTGCGAGCACGTTGGGTAATAAATGCAGGCGTCAGGCAATAAGGGCGAAATAACCTGTTGATATATGCGAATAGGAGCGATGGCAACACGTCGCAAAACGTGATTGCTCATCGCTCCTCCCCGGCAACGCCGGCGCGTTTCACAAGCGAACGCAATGCCTTGTCCATCTCCTGCGGCGAGGAAACCCTCGTCTTGGGAGTTGCGAACAAGATGATGTCATAACCCGCAACGGGAAATCCACAGCTGCGGGCGGCCTCGCGCATCACACGCTTAGAACGGTTGCGCACAACTGCACAACCGAGTCGCTTAGCACCAACGAAGGCGACCCTTCCGGAGTCGCCTTCGCCAACCGATTCACATATGGTCATTCGAATCAGAGGGTGATTGAAACGACGCCCCTGACTGAACACATGCTCGAAATCTTGCCGAGACTTAATAGTCTTCATGCGAGATGTGTGTATCGCTGCTAGACAGTGAGACGCTTGCGGCCCTTGGCACGACGACGGGCGAGCACGGCACGACCACCCTTAGTGGCCATACGGGCACGGAAGCCATGGGTCTTGGCACGCTTACGCTTATTAGGCTGATACGTACGCTTCATCTTAAGTTCCTCCTGCTGCATTTCGAGTGTCCGCGGGGACGCGGACGCAGATATAGACACGTGAGCTTGAAGATTGTAGGGAAATCAATGTTCAAATGTCAAGAAATCAAAGGTAAAAGGTTGCGCAGTTCACACGGTTCCCCCATAAGCACAACCGAAATTTGCGCCTCATGGCAACCTTTCACGATATTTCATCGAGTTTTCAACAGGTCATGTTGGCAATGTTGAGAACTTTTCGCCCGTTTTCCAAAGTTTTCAACAAGTTTTGAAAAGTTGTCGAAAGATGAGAAACGTTGCACGGTGAGCTACTATTTGTTCGAAACCTTTTGAAAGATTGCGAGCGGCATGTCTGACGACTTTTACACCATGGTCGATTCCGGAGACCCGGCACCCGACAACGAGCACATCACCGGCGTGCGCGAAAAGCGTGCGGAAGGCGAGCAGACGACCACGCAGGCGCCAAAAGCCATGTACGCCGCGCGCATCGCCGTCTATGACGACATGCTATCGACACCGCGGGTGATTGTCATTGATCCGCAAGATGTCCGCACGTATTTGGAAGAGACGACCAACACCGTCTACCAGTGCATGAAAGAACAAGGTGGCCATATCTCGCTCATGGTCATCCGCGAGATTGTCGAAAACTTTATCCACGCACACTTTGCCGAGCCCATCATCTCGATTCTGGACGGCGGAGACACCATCCGCTTTGCTGACCAAGGACCCGGCATCGACGACAAGGAACGTGCTTTCGACTTTGGCGTTACCAGCGCAAACAGCAAGATGAAGCGCTATATCCGTGGAACCGGAGCAGGGTTTCCCATGGTGCAGGAGTATTTGGAAAACGCCGGCGGTGCCGTATCCATCGAGGACAACATGGGCAACGGCACCGTGGTTACGGTAAGCCTGAACCCTAAACGCGTGCAGGAAATCGAGCGTGCCGGCGGACGCGGCGCTGCCGTGCGGCCCGAGACGGAGCAGCCCACATATCCCCTGCCGGGAGCTTTTGCGCAGCAGCCCGTGGCAACGCAGCAGATGCAGCCCCCCGTGGAACAGATGCAGCAGCCCGGAATGCTTCCCACACAAGAACCCCAGGCGACATCGATGTCGATGCCGCCAAACATGCCAGAGGCCATGCCACTGGCTGATCAGGATGCAGCAGCAATGCAGCAGGCGACGGGGGCGCTGGGTGGCCAGCAAATGGGCTATCAGCCGTACCAACAGGGATATCTATATCAGCAGATGCCGCCACTGGGGTATGGCCAGCAGTTCCCGCAGCAGTACCAGCAGGGATATCAGCAGCCGTACCAGCAGATGCCGCAGCAGCAGTACAACCCCTGGGCCCAGCAGACGCCTCCGCAGCCTTACCAACAGTGGCCTCAAAGTTTTCAACAGCAAATGCCGCCGACGCAGAGTTCTCAACAACCAGCAGCTCAAATGATGTATCCTAATGCAGTAAATCAGTATGCACAGCCACAACCGGACGTGTTCGTAAGCGATCGCGGCAACGCCGCGCTGGGCTATCTGGCGCAAAATCAAGCGTGCGGCGCAACCGATCTTGCGAGGGCGTTTGGAAACTCGGCCCCCACTTGGTCACGCACGCTCAATGACTTGGCGCAGGCCGGCTTGGTCATCAAGCATGGCCAGAAATACCATCTGACCGAACTCGGCGCCGCTCGCGTGCGAGCTCAGAGCTAAAGAACGGGAGAGACAGTGGACGAGGAAGCAAGCATCATCCTGGGGGATGCCATCGCCTTTTGCCAGCGCGACGGCCAAGATGCACGCCTCATCAACATGCTGGGGCAATCGCGCGCCATAAGCCTGACCGAAGATACGCTCACGATCGAGGCCCCCTCGCGCTTTGCCATCGCGCAGCTCAAAAAGCATCAGCCGACTATTGAGGCTTATCTGGAAGAAATCGCCTTTGCACCGATTGCGCTCGACATCGTGGCGCCGCAAGGCGCCGCGACGGAATCCGCTGCCGCGACGGCGCCCGCCACGGCTCCCGCTGCTTCCCCGACGGTACCAGCCTCCGCAAGCGACGTGCCGACAATCGAGCACCAGCACAGCGATGTTTCCCGTGAAACCATGGCGCCGTTGCCGACCGCGGCGGCGACGTCAACGAACGCACCCGTCACGCACATGCCCATCGCTCACGACGCAGCGGCGGGCGCGGATTCGGGCATTGCAATCAAGAACACGCTCTCGGCCGACGATTTTCGCCGCATGATGAACCAGATGAAGGGCGGAGCGCCGACTAAATCCACGCAAGCTGCGACCCCCGCTTCACCCATGCCAGCACCAACCGTGCCGGCCGAGCAGAATACGGATGGAGCCCCGCTCGCCGCGAACTCAAAATTTACCTTTGAGAACTTTGTCTACGGCCCCGAGAACAGCCATGCCTATCGCTCGGCGCTCAAGTTTGCCGCCCTCGCGGACGAGCGCGGCACATGCACATCGCTGTTCATCTACGGCAAATCGGGCCTGGGCAAGACGCACCTGCTGCTTGCCATCAAAAACGAGCTCGCCGAGAAGTCGCCCGAGATCAAGGTCAAGTATGCCAACTCCCAGGCATATCTGGACGACCTGATGACCGAGTTCGACCGCCAAAAGAAGAGCAACGCCCCCATCATGCAGGCGTACCACGGTGTGGACGTGCTCATCATCGATGACATCCAAAACATCATCGGCAAGCGCGCGAGCGTGGACTACTTTTTCCAGCTCATGGACGAGTTCATCCGCAACAACAAGAAAGTCGTCATCGCGGCAGACCGCGCCCCCAAGGATCTGAGCATGGACGAGCGTCTGACCAGCCGCTTCAACGCCGGCATGCTCTGCCTAGTCGCAGAGCCCAGCTACGAGATGAAATACAAGATCTTGCAGCGCTATTACGAGAACACCATCGTCGCCGCTCCCGAGGCAGGCGACGACTCGCTGCTGGCGGCCTATGGGGGCGACGGCGGGCACCTGACCGATGAGCACTTTAAGCACATGGCAGAGGTGTCGGGCACCAACATCCGCGAACTCGAGAGCTTCTGCGAGCGCTGCGCCGGCGAGGCGGGCGACCGCGAACGCGAGGGCGGGGAGCTCACCTTTGACGATATCGACGCCATCGCCAGCCAGTACTTCGACACATCGGCCAAAAAGATCAACGTGCAAACGGTTCAGTCCGTCATCGAAGAGCAGTACGGCGTGACGCACGAGGAGCTCATCGGCCCGCGTCGCAACGCCAATATCGCCAAAGCACGCCATATCGCTATCTACCTGGCCATCGAGATGTGCGAGATGACGACCACGGCGGTGGGCGCCGAATTTGGCAACCGCAACCACTCGACCGTCAGCACGAGCTACAAAAAGGTCCAGAAGATGATCCAGGAAGACCGCACCGTCACCGAAGACCTTAAGTTGCTGCGCGATAAAATTACACTGCGCTCGTAGGGAAATAGAGACACCTGTTGAAAACTTGTCGAAACCACGGGCATAAGGTGTCTAAAACCCAACCCGCGGTGATGAAAAGTTTTGCGCAGGTTTTGAACGTGGAAAACCACCCCTGTTGCACACAGGCTGCTGTCGATTCTCTTTTTGGGTCTGACCTGCGTCTTTGGGAGTAATCAACAGTTTCGTCAGTGCTATTACTATTATTAAGATATTTATATCTATAGAAAGGTATTAAAAGATGAAGTTCACCGTCAGCCAGAGCTCGCTTACACAAGCCATCGGCGTCGTTATGAAGGGTGTCGCTTCGGCATCCACCCTCCCCATCCTGTCGGGCGTGCTCGTTAAGGCCCAAGACGGCATCTTGGAATTCCAGACCTCTAACTACACCATCTCGATCCGTCATCGCATCGCGGCGCATGTCGAAGAAGAGGGCGAGATGGTTATCCCCTGTAAGATGCTCTCCAATATCACCAAGACCCTCCCCGATGCTCCGGTCACCTTTGAGCTGTCCGAGCGCCAGGTGCTGATTGGTTGCGAGAAGAGCTCTTTCCGCCTGAACACGCTCGATGCTAATGACTTCCCCGAGTTTCCGGCCTATGCCATCGAGAGCGCCGTGGAACTGCCGACCGATATCTTGTCCGAGATGGTCGGCCGCGTGTGGCGCGTCACCTCGACCGACAAGGCCCGCCCCATCCTGGGTGGCGTGCACATGAAGGTCGAGAACAACACCGTGCGCCTGGTGGCGACCGATTCCTTCCGTTTGGCCGTGTGCGATACGCAGGTCGAGACCTCGACCCTCGAAGGCTCCTTTGAGCTCAACGTTCCGGCTGACGCCTTTAACGACGCACTGAACATCATGGCCAGCCAGGCGACCATCATGATCGGGGCTACCGACACCCAGGTCGTCTTCGAGGCCGGCAACACCACCTACGTGTCGCGCCGCATCGAGGGCGTGTACCCCAACTACAAGCAGCTCATCCCCGATTCGTGCGTGACGAGCGTCAAGATCGACGTCGCCGCCTTTAACGCCGCCCTCAAGCGCGTGGCCGTTATCGCGAGCGCCAACCCCGCCGTCAAGTTCGAGATCGATGTCGAGAACGGGCAGATGGGCCTGTCCTCCATCTCCAATGACCAGGACCTTGCGCAGGAGACGATCGATGTCGAGGCCGAGGGCGAGTCGGGTACCATCGCCTTCAACTACCACTACATCTTCGGCTGCCTCAATGCCCTGTCCAAGGAGAAGGAGATCACGCTGGAGCTCAAGAGCTACTCGCAGGCGGGCATCTTCAAGTCCTACGACAAGATCAACTACCTGTACCTGGTCATGCCGGTTCGCATCTAGCGCTGCGCCATGACCATGTTCGCCCGCGATCTTTCCGTCGCGCACTACCGCAGTTTCGAGAGCTATCGTCTTGCCCTGGACGAGGGCGTGACGATACTTGCGGGACCCAACGCGGCGGGAAAGACCAATCTCATAGAGGCGCTGCAGCTGCTGACGAGCGGCGCCTCGTTTAGGCATCCGACCGCAGCCGAGCTCGTCCATGATGGCGTGGGCTCGTGCAAGATCGAGCTGAGGCTCGAGGGCGACGGCCGCGTACTTGATATGGGATTGAGCGCGGAGGACGGTAAACGCTCGTTTAGCCGCAACGGCAAGAGATGCTCTGCCGCCGGTGTGCGCGGGGTTCTGCCGAGCGTGCTGTTTTGCCCCGACCATCTGGACATGGTTAAGCGAGGCGCCAGTGTGCGCCGCGCCGCCCTCGACGACTTTGGCATGCAACTGAGCGCACGCTATGCCGATCTTGCGAGCACCTATGGGCGCTGCGTGACCCAGCGCAACGCCTTGCTCAAGGAAACCTGGTGCTGCCGTGAGATGCTCGGCGCGTGGAACGATTCGATTGCCCGCGCGGGCGCGGCTCTGCTCGTGCACCGGTTGGCCCTGCTCGACCGGCTGGCGGGCCATGTGCGCACTGCCTACGGGCAAGTGGCGTCCGGTGAGGCTGCCAACGTGACCTATACGTCCACGCTGGGGGATTTGCCCCAGGTCGAGGATCGCGAAGAGCTGAAGGGCTGGGCGTACGAGCGCATGCTGGCCGCCCTTGATGAGCACGCCGACGAGGAAATTCGCCGCGGCGTGACGTTGGTGGGACCGCATCGCGACGAGATTGAATTTACCGTGGCGGG
>CABUTL010000002.1 GCA_902494375.1 uncultured Collinsella sp. | reverse complement strand
CCATTCGTCACCTTCATTACTCCAACGACGAATTCTAGGCGGTGTCCCCTCCCTTTCAAGAAAGAGAAGAGGCGGGGCATGCCCCGCCTCTTACACCACATCTCTGCGCGCTACCTCCTGCGCCCCCGTTTTCTTGGCATTGCGGTTGTTTGCCGCCGGTTTTTACGCCGCTTCGTCGAACTGCGAGTTGTACAGGTCGGCGTAGAAGCCGCCCTGGGCGAGCAGCTCGTCGTGCGTGCCCTTCTCGACGATGTCGCCGTCGCGAATCACCAAGATCACGTCGGCGTTGCGGATCGTGGACAGGCGGTGCGCGATGACAAAGCTGGTGCGGCCCTGCATCAGCGCATCCATGGCGCGCTGAATAAGCTCCTCGGTACGGGTATCGACGTTGGAAGTCGCCTCGTCCAGAATCAGTGCCGGGCGGTCGGCCAAAATGGCACGGGCGATGGTCACGAGCTGGCGCTGACCCTGCGACAGGTTGGTGCCCTCCTCGTTGATCATAAAGTCGTAGCCACCGGCGAGCGTATGAATAAAGTGGTCGCAGCGTGCGGCGCGCGCAGCGGCCTCGACCTCGGCATCGCTCGCGTCGGGGCGTCCGTAGCGGATGTTCTCGCGGATGGTGCCGTTAAACAGCCAGGTGTCCTGCAGCACCATGGCAAACTCGCCGCGCAGTGCCGCGCGGTCCCAGTCGCGCACATCGACGCCCTCGACACGCAGCGAGCCGCCGTCCACGTCGTAGAAGCGCTGCAGCAGCTTAATGAGCGTGGTCTTGCCGGCGCCGGTGGGGCCGACGATGGCGATGGTCTGGCCGGGCTGCGCCTCGCAGCTAAAGTCGTGGATGATGGTCTTGTCGGGCGTGTAGCCAAACTTCACATGGTCAAACTCCACGTGGCCGGGGCGCTTCTCAGGGATCTGCGCGTCGGCCTTCTGCTCCTCCTCGGGTGCGGCCAAAAACTCAAACACACGCTCGGTGGCAGCTGCCATCGACTGCATCGTGTTGCTCACGTTGCCCAGCTGCTGCACGGGTTGCGTAAAGTTGCGCACGTACTGGATAAAGCTCTGGATGTCGCCGGGCGTGGCATTGCCGGTCAGCGCGAGCTGCGCGCCCACCACGACAACGCCCACGTAACCCATGTTGCCCACCAGGCTCATAAGCGGCATCATCAGGCCCGACAGGAACTGCGAACGCCAGCCACTAATAAACAGGCGGTCGTTTTGACGGTCGAACTCCTCGATTGAGACCTCGGCGCGGTCGAACACCTGAATGACGTTTTGACCGGCAAAGTCCTCCTCGATAATGCCGTTGACGGCGCCCAGAACCTGCTGTTGCTCGCGGAAGTACGGCTGCGAGAAGTGAATCATTACGGTCAGGATAATCGCGGCTGCCGGCAGCGTGAGCACGGTGACGCCGGTGAGCGGCAGGCTGATCGAAAGCATCATGACGAGCACGCCGATAATCTGCGTTACCGACGTGATGAGCTGCGTCACGCTCTGGTTGAGCGACTGACCCAGCGTATCGACATCGTTGGTGATGCGGCTGAGTACGTCTCCCTTGCTGTGGCCGTTGAAGTAACTCATCGGCACGACGGCAATCTTGGCGGCGATTTCCTTGCGCATGCGGTAGCAGATCTTTTGCGTGACGCCGGTCATGAGCCAGCCCTGGACCAGGCTGCAGACAGAGCTCGCCAGATACAGGCAGAGCAAAAAGCCGAGCGTCTTGGCGATCCAGTCAAAGTCAACGTCGCCGGTGCCGTTGACCTTGGCGACCAGGCCTTCGAACAGCTTGGTCGTAACCTGGCCGAGCACCTTGGGTCCCACAATGTTAAAGATGACCGAGCACACGGCAAAGGCGACGGCGGCAAACACGGCAATCTTGTGCTGGCCGATATAGCCGAGCAGCTGCCTCATGGTGCCCTTAAAGTCCTTGGCCTTTTCGCCGCGACGCATGCCGCCCATGCGGCCCATGGGTCCACGCTGACGGGTGGGCTTGGGAATCTGAGTCTTGGTCTCGTCTGCCATTAGTGCTCGCCTCCTTCCGTAACGGCTGCAATTTCTTCTTGGGTAAGCCCCAGCTCCTCGGCGGAAAGCTGCGACTGTGCGATTTCCAGGTACGCCGGGCAGCTGCGCAGTAGCTCCTCGTGCGTGCCGGTGCCCACTACGTGACCGTCGTCGAGTACGATGATCTGGTCGGCGTGCATGATGGTCGCGATGCGTTGTGCCACGACCACGAGCGCGGCGTCGGTGACGTTTTTGGCCAGCTCCTCGCGCAGGCGCGCGTCGGTCTTGTAGTCAAGCGCGCTAAACGAGTCGTCGAACACCACGACCTCGGGCTTTTTGGCCAGGGCGCGGGCGATGGCCAGACGCTGGCGCTGACCGCCCGAAACATTGGAGCCACCCTGGCTGATGGGGGAGTCGTAACCGCCCTCGCGCTCGGCGATAAAGTCCTCGGCCTGGGCGATGCGCGCGGCCTGGTGCATGTCATCGTCGCTTACCATGTCGCCGGCAAACTTGAGGTTGCTCTTGACAGTGCCCGAGAACAGGCGACCCTGCTGCGGGATGTAACCAATGCGGCGGCGCAGTTCGGAAAGGGTCATGTCGCGCACGTCGATGCCGTCGAGCGAAATGCTGCCGCCCGTGACGTCGTACAGGCGCGGAATCAACTGCACGAGCGTGGACTTGCCCGAGCCCGTGGAGCCAATGATGCCGAGCATCTGACCGGCATGCGTGGTGAAGTTCACGCCGCTGATGACGTCGGCACGGGCATCGGGATACTGGAAGCTCACGTCGCGGAAGGTGAGCTCACCGCGCGGCGCGCTGGCCGCGGGCAGTTTGGGCGAGACAGGGTCGTTGATGCTCGTGGGGCAGGTGATGACCTCTTCCACGCGCTCGGCTGCGACCTCGGCACGGGGCAGAATGACCGACACCATGGTGAGGATCATAAACGCCATGACGATCTGCATGGTGTAGGAGATAAACGCCATCATGTTGCCGACCTGCATCACGCCGTCGGACACGCCCTGCGCGCCAAACCAGACGATAAGCACGGTGATGCAGTTCATGACAAGCATCATGAGCGGCATCATAAAGCTCATGGCGCGGTTGGTGTAGAGCTGCGTGGTCATCAGGTCGAGCGAAGCCTTGTCAAAACGCTCGAGCTCATGTTCCTCGCGGTTGAACGAGCGGATGGGCATAAGGCCGTCGAGCAGCTCGCGGGCGGTAAGGTTCACGCGGTCCACAAAGCTCTGCATCTTTTTGAACTTGGGCATGGTGAGGCCCATGAGCACGCCGACAACGGCCGAAACCGCGATGATGGCCACGGCGATGGTCCACTCCAGGCCGGTGTGGTTGGCCAGGACGCGCATAACGGCGACGATGCCCATGACGGGGGCCATCAGGCACATGCGGATAAACAGGGTTGCGGCCATCTGGATCTGCTGAATGTCGTTGGTGCAGCGGGTGATGAGCGAGGCCTGGCTAAACTTGCCCACCTCGGCCGGCGAGAAGTGCATAACCTTGTTGAAGGTCTCGCGGCGCAGGTCGCGGGCGATGGAGCAGGCGGTGCGCGAAGCCACGGCACCGGTCAGGATGGTGGCGACGAGCGAGATCAGGCACAGACCAAACATCGTGGTCGCCATGCGGCCCAGGTAGGCGTTCTGCACGTCGGCGGGGTCGATGCCCTGCGCCTTGTACTCGTCTTGCACATAGCTCACGGCGCGTTGGGTCACGATGGAGCCCGACATGGAGCCCATTTTATCCGCCATTTCGTTGGCGCCCTCGACGAGCTTGCTTTGGTCTACCAGACCGCCCTCGACACCTAGGCGCAGGCTCTTCATGGTGATCTTACCGCCGTCGGCATCAATCTGCTTTTGCATGTTCTGCGCCGCTGCGGCCTTCTGCTGCATCTCGGCGAGCTGCTCGGGCGTCATCGCCGCCATCTGCTCGGGGGTGGGCATGGCCTGGGCGGCGTCGCTGTCTTTTTCGCCGGACGTGCCGGTCATGTCGCCCATGGAGTCGGCGTCAATGCCCTGGTTGAACGAAAGTACGACAGTCTCGGGCAGGCTCATAATGTCGGCAATCTTGCCTCCATCGGCACGCTCTTCCTCGGTGCCCTTGTACGCTCGAATGCCGTTTTTGCCAGCCTTGCTAAACACGGCCTCCACAGCCTTGGCGTCCTTGGCGCTCATAAAGAGTTCGAGGTCGTCGAGCGATTCGGCGCGAATGGTGTCGGGCACGGGCGAGGCAATACCGCCTTGCTGCACGCCCACGTCGACGATGTCGCTCATATAGGTAGGCAGCGCCAGATCGGCGTTGCAGCTGATTACGATGAGTACGATAGCTGCGAGTAGTGCCAGGATATGCTTTTTAAAGAGCTTGAGAATCCTCACTCGGCATCTCTCCTTTCTTGATTGCGGTCGATAATTTCGTTGGCACGTCTTAGAAGGCGCACCATCTCTTGGGTATCTGTTTCGCCGAGCTGCTCGAGGAAGGCCGCGGTGCGGTCCTCGAATTCCCGGCGTTTGATTTCGATGACCTGGAATCCCTTGTCGGTCACCGTGACGTGTACGCGACGACGGTCGGTCTTTGAGTGCTCGCGCTCGACCCAACCCTTGGCCTCGAGGGCGCGCAGGATATTGGCGATACGGGCGCTCGAAACCCAGGCACGATCGGCGAGTTCGCTCGGTGTGAGTGAGCCGCCGGCGCGCATGAGGGCGCGCATGACGGCCATCTCGCCGCCGAGAGCTTTGTCCGCAAAGCGCGAAATTCGCTGATGCATGCTGCCAAACTCAGTTAAGAGCTGACGCCCAAGCTCATGGAAATCGGTATCTTCCATCGAAAACCCCTAACACTAGAAACTATTTCCGGTGAAAGATGATACCCTTGCACGCGCACCCTATACGGTAGATTTTTGGGTCATGCCTAGAAAACAATCTTTAGGCGACCTCCGTACACCGTCGGTATCAGCAAAGTTAGGGGTAGATCTCTGGGCATGTCCCAAAAAAAATACCTGGTTGCTAGGTAATATAAAGAGCGTATAAAGAATTAAAATAATTCAATAATTGTAGCGTTTCAAAGAACTATTATGCACGCGGTTAGGCGAGGGGTTGTCACCACCATGACGACTGGGACTCATATAATCGCCACGTGCGATGCTCCAACTTCCCGCGAGGAGACACCTTATATAAAGGGGGATGGAGTCATGGCATTTGACTTCACGGGCAAGACCGCGATTGTCACGGGCGGCACTCAGGGCATTGGCCTCGAGATCGCCAAGGGCATCGTCGCGGGCGGCGGACATGTCGCGCTCATCGCAAGGAACGCTGCTAAGGGCGAGGCCGCGGTGGCCGAGCTTGGCGAGGGCAACAAGTTCTATCAGCTCGATGTCGCCGATGCACCCAAGGCGCGCGAGACTGTCGAGCAGATTTTTACGGACCTGCCGCAAACCAACATCCTGATCAACTGCGCTGGCGTCATCAGCACCAAGAAGTTCGATGAGATCGATGACACCGAGTGGCGTCGCACCATCGACATCAACCTCAACGGCACCTTTACCATGATGAACGCCGTGTACCCGCACTTTAAGGCGGCCCATGCCGGCACTATCGTCAACGTGAGTTCCGTTGCTGGCAAGATCGGCGGTGGCCTGCTCGGCACCGCGGCCTACGCGAGCTCCAAGGCCGGTGTTAACGGTCTAACCAAGGCAGTCGCCAAGGAAGGCGGCAAGTTTGGCGTTCGCTGCAACGCCGTGTGCCCGTCGCTCACCCTTACTGATATGACCTCGATTCTCTCTGACGAGAACTCTCAGCGCATCATCAACGGTATTCCTCTGGGCCGCGCCGCCCAGGCCAGCGAGCCTGCGCAGATGGTGCTGTTCTTCGCTTCCGATCTCGCCAGCTTCGTGAACGGCGAGATCGGTGACTGCGACGGCGGCATCGTCCTGGACGGGTAATACCCCGCGACGATTATTCGGCGACGGCTCCTGCGACTCGGGACCGTCGCCTTCTTTCTGACATAGGCGCGTGCGGCTACGATTCGCATGCATCCAAAGGAGATATATATGAGTGAATCGACTGCGGTGGAGGCGCCGGCGGCAAAGGAGCCGTTCTTTAAGATGTCCTCCATCCCGGGTGCCAATATTTTGGTGCCGCTTTTGCTGGGCTGCCTGCTCAACACGCTATTCCCTGACCTGTTCAAAACGCTCGGCAGCTTTACGCTTGGCATGACCCAGCAGGGCGCTGGCCCGCTCGTGGGCGCTTTTTTGCTCATCGTCGGTACGACGATTTCGTTTAAGAGCGCTCCTGCCGCCGCTGCCCGCGGCGCCATCATCATCGCCGTCAAGCAGATCGTGGTCGTTGCCATGTCGCTGCTCATCCTTTATGTGTTCAACGACAACTTGTTTGGCATCTCTGCCATGGTGATGCTGGCGGCTTGCACCGGCGCCAACAACGCTATGTACGCTGGGCTGATGGGTACCATGGGCAACGAGGCTGAGCGTGGCGCTGTCGCCATCACCACGCTGGTTGTCGGCCCTCCGGTCACGATGATCGTGCTCGGCGCTGCCGGCCAGGCCCCGATCGGCTGGTCGCTCGTGGGCGCCATTCTGCCGATCGTCGTCGGCATTATTCTGGGTAACCTGTTCCCCAGCTTTAAGAAGATGATGGCACCGGCACTTTCCGCCATCATCGTGCTCGTCTTCTTTGCCATGGGCTCGACCATGACTTTTGGCCAGCTTATCAACGGCGGTCTTCCCGGCATCCTGCTCGGCGTGATCTGCTCGGTGATCTTTGCAATTCCCGTCATCGCGGTCGATAAGCTCACGGGCGGTACGGGTGTCGCAGGTGCGGCCATTTCGAGCTGCGCCGGAGCCAATGTGGCCACGCCTGCTGCCATGGCAAGCGTCAACGAGGCCATGTACGGCGGCGCGGTGCTCGCGACGGCCACGGCACAGGTTGCTGCCTGCGCAATCGTTACGGCTATTTTGACCCCGCTGGTCACCAGCTGGTGCTACAAGCATTTTGAGGGCCAGCAGAGCAACGGCAAGGCAACGACCGACAAGGCCTCCGCAGCCGCCTAATGCCAAACGGTAATCAAAGCTAAAAACTAGCTACGCCACAGGGCGGCCACGGGGGATCCCGTGGCCGCCCTGCAGTTTCTGTAGGGTCTTTGGGACACTTTACCCTGATAAAGCTGGCATAACAGCTAGAGTGAACGTCGTACAAAGGCAAGGAAAAAACCAAACAAATCGGTGAACGGTAGTTGTTCACGCTCGCATTTCCTGCGGATTTGTTAAAAATGCCCTAATGGTATAAAAAAAGAAACATATAACAGCCCTGATGAAGGGGGTGGCTATGTTATCCTTCTCAAACGGGTGAAATCTTGGGTTTTGGGTTGCAGTTCCAAGGTGGACAAACGTTTTTCCCTGTACCAACGTGTGGTGAAGAACGGAAGAAGCCGGTAGTGCAAGCCGATAATTCAAGAATTCAATAAGTAGCGGTGTGAGAGAGCGCCGCATTACACGTAACTAGGAGCGTGGTTACACAATGCAGGAGGCATGGGAAGGCTTCAAGGAAGGTATCTGGACGGGAGAGGTTGACGTCCGAGACTTCATCCAGAAGAACTACACCCCCTACGAGGGCGATGAGTCGTTCCTCGTAGGTCCGACCGAGCGTACCAAGGAGCTGTGGGGCGAGGTTCTCGACCTGCTGCTTAAGGAGCGCGAGCAGGGTGGTGTCCTCGATATGGACACCAAGACCGTCACGGGTATCGTGAGCCACCCCGCTGGCTACATCGATAATGCCCATCGCGACAAGGAGACCATTGTTGGCCTCCAGACCGACAAGCCGCTCAAGCGCGCGCTGCACGTCAACGGTGGTATCCGCATCGCTTGCCAGGCTGCCAGCCAGCACGGCTACAAGGTCGACGAGAACGTTGTCGAGCGCTACACCTTCGAGCGCAAGACCCACAACGCTGGCGTCTTCGATGTCTACACCCCCGAGATGCGTGCTTGCCGCTCGGCTCACATCATCACCGGTCTGCCCGATGGCTATGGCCGCGGCCGCATCATCGGCGACTACCGTCGTGTTGCCCTGTACGGCGTCGACTACCTGATCAAGGACAAGGAGGCCCAGAAGGCTTCCACTCCGACGGTCATGACCGCCGACAACATCCGCGATCGCGAGGAGCTGCAGGAGCAGATCCGCGCCCTCGGCGAGCTCAAGATGATGGCCGAGACCTATGGTTTCGATATTTCCAACCCTGCTACCAACACGCAGGAGGCCATCCAGTGGATGTACTTCGCCTACCTTGCTGCCGTCAAGGAGCAGAACGGCGCTGCTATGTCCATCGGCCGTACCTCTACGTTCATCGACATCTATGCTGAGCGCGACCTTGCCAACGGTACCTTCACCGAGGAGCAGATCCAGGAGTTCGTGGATCACTTCATCATGAAGCTCCGCATGGTCAAGTTTGCCCGTACCCCCGAGTACCAGGCCCTGTTCACCGGCGACCCGCAGTGGGTCACCGAGTCCATCGGCGGCATGGGTGTCGACGGCCGTACGCTCGTTACCAAGATGAGCTACCGCTACCTGCACACGCTCGAGAACATGGGCACCAGCCCCGAGCCCAACATGACCGTTCTGTGGTCGACCCGTCTGCCCGAGAACTTCAAGAAGTTCTGCGCCAAGACTTCTGTCGCCAGCTCCTCGATCCAGTACGAGAACGACGACCTCATGCGCGTCTATCACGGCGACGACTACGGCATTGCCTGCTGCGTGTCCTCCATGCGCATCGGCAAGGAGATGCAGTTCTTCGGCGCCCGCGCCAACCTTGCCAAGTGCCTGCTCTACGCACTCAACGGCGGTGTTGACGAGGTCTCCAAGAAGCAGGTCGGCCCCAAGTATCGCGCCGTCGAGGGCGATACGCTCGATTACGACGACGTTGTGGCCAAGTACAACGACATGATGAAGTGGCTCGCTGGCGTGTACGTCAACTCGCTGAACATCATTCACTACATGCACGACAAGTATTGCTACGAGCGCATCCAGATGGCTCTGCACGACAAGCACGTGCACCGCTGGTTCGCTACGGGCATCGCTGGCCTTTCCGTCGTGGCTGACTCCCTGTCCGCCATCAAGTACGCCAAGGTTCACCCCGTCCGTGACGAGAACGGCATCATCGTCGACTTCGAGACCGAGGGCGAGTTCCCCAAGTACGGTAACGACGACGACCGCGTCGACCAGATTGCTCACGACGTTGTGCACCAGTTCATGGAGTACATCCGCATGAACGACACCTACCGCAACTCCGTGCCCACGACCTCGGTTCTGACCATTACCTCCAACGTCGTGTACGGTAAGAAGACCGGCTCCACGCCCGACGGCCGCAAGGCTGGCCAGCCGTTCGCCCCGGGTGCTAACCCCATGCACAAGCGCGATAGCCACGGCGCCATCGCTTCGCTGTCTTCGGTTTCTAAGCTCCCGTTCCGTGATGCTCAGGACGGCATCTCCAACACCTTCTCCATCATCCCGAGTGCGCTCGGCAAGGAGGACCAGGTGTTCTTTGGCGATATCGACCTTGATCAGCTGGGCGAGTAACTATTGTTAGTGCTATACTAACAATAACGATTACTGATTAGCGCGCCGGTTTCGGCCGGCGCCTATTAATCGAAGGAGACACATTATGAAGGTTTCTGAAGTTTCCGAGACTCAGGCCGATAACCTGGTCCACATGCTCGACGCTTACGCCGAGAAGGGTGGCCACCACCTGAACATCAACGTCTTCAACCGTGAGACGTTGCTCGACGCTCAGGCTCACCCCGAGAAGTACCCGCAGCTGACCATCCGCGTTTCCGGCTATGCCGTGAACTTCCACACGCTCACCAAGGAGCAGCAGGACGAGGTCATTTCGCGTACCTTCCACGACAAGTTCTAAAGGGTTCAACTCCTGTAGGATTACTGGGGCCGGTTTTGGGTTATTTCCCAAAACGTCCTCGGACATGCAAAGAGGCTCCGCTGCGCGCGTTGCGCGGCGGAGCCTCTTTGCGTCCTGCGGGATGTTTTGGAAAATAACCCAAAACCGGCCATGTGGGGTCCTTTGGAGTCACCCTTTAGGCGGAACTCTCCTAATTATTTGGATGAGTCGTTTACTTACTTGTACTGTTACCGTCTTCCCGCTCTTGTTGGGGTATGCTTTGTTCGTATGTAAACGTATGACATGTTGATGGGGGAGGGTGCTATGGCTCGCGAGAGTGCTCGTTCTAAGGATACGGCTAAGCCTGGCATCAAGGAAGTTGCGGCGGTGGCGGGGGTTTCGCCTACTACGGTATCTCGCGTGCTTAATAATCGCGGCTATATTAGCCAAGAGACCCGCGATAAGGTCCATGCCGCGATGAAGCGCATCAACTATACGCCCAACGATATCGCCCGTGCCATGCTCAACGGTCGCCTGAATCTTATCGGTATGATCGTCCCCTATGTCAGCAGTCCGTTTCATGCCCAAGTGGTTCAAGTCATTGAGCATACCCTGGCCGAAAACGGTTTTAAGATGCTGCTGTGCAATAGCGCCAATCGACCCGAGCTTGAGCGCTCTTATATCGACATGCTTCGACGCAATATGGTTGATGGCGTCATCGTCAACTCGCTTAATATCGGTGCCGAGGCGTATGCCGAGATGGGTTTGAGTCTGGTTGGTATCGACTGCGACCTTGGCGAGGCCTCTGTTCAGATTGCGAGCGACAGCTATAGTATCGGCGAACTTGCCACGCGTCGCCTGATCGATGACGGGTGTTCGCGCATCCTGTGCCTGCGCAGCAATAGCCGCATGCGCATGCCTGCCAATAAGCGTACCGATGCCTACCTCGATGTTGTTGAGCAGGCCGGTTTGCCCGCGCTTGTCCGTGAGGTCGAGTTCGTTAAGCCCGACGACGAAAAGAGCGCGGTCGTTGCGAAGATCCTCGATGAGAACCCCGATATTGACGGCATCTTTGCGGGAGACGACACGATGGCGGCTATCTGTCTTAACGTGATGAAGCAGCGCGGCTTGAGCGCTCCGGGCGATATTAAGGTCGTGGGCGCGGATGGTGCCCGCCGCACTATGACGTTTATGCCTGACTTAACAACCGTTCGCCAAGATATCGATCGCATCGGAGAGCTCGCGGCGCAATCCATCATTGCTCTTATTAACGGCGAAAAGCCCGAATCGAATATCAAGCTCCCCGTTGAACTCATTGAGGGTAAAACCGCGTAGTTCATCCCGTGCCAAAAGAATTCCTCAAACACCTCTGATGACCGTTCGCCGGCATATGTCAACCGTTTGCCGACGACTGGAACTGCGAAAAGACGTATTGGTGTGAAAACGTTTGACATATGAAAACGATTGACATATCTTGCAGTTGTACCGAGTTAGTATCTCGTGAGAAAGGAAGTCTCGGATGCACAAGGTGTATTACCAGCCTGAGGGAATTTGGGTAGGCGACATCATGCCGTACGGCGAGGACGGCACGTTCTATCTCTATCATCAGCGTGACACGCGAAACCCCGGACCTTTCGGAGAGCCGTTTGGCTGGGCACTCGCGACAACCAAGGACTTCGTCAATTACAAAGACTTTGGCGAGAGCCTTGAGCGTGGCGGCGACGAGGAAGTCGACCAGTATGTTTATGCCGGCACGGTGTTTAAGGTGGGCGACAAGTACCATGCGCTCTACACTGGTTGCAATCGCGATAAGGTCAAGGCACGCTTGATGAAGCAGGTTCTTCTTCACGCAACGAGTGACGACGCCGTCAAGTGGGAGAAGAACATCGCCGAGACGCTGCTTCCGCCCCAGGAGGGTTACGATGACCGCAACTGGCGCGATCCCTTTGTGCTTTGGGATGAGGAGAACGAAGAGTACATGCTCATCCTCGGCACGCGTGTGGGCGAGGACAAGCGTCTGATGACCGGTCGTCTGGTCAAGTTCACCTCCAAGGACCTGGATACCTGGGAGTTCCAGGGCGACTGGTGGAATCCGGGCCTGTACACCATGTTCGAAATGCCTGATCTCTTTAAGATGGGCGACTGGTGGTATCTGGTGTTCTCCGAGTACAGTGATGGCAACAAGACCCGTTACCGCATGTCTCGCTCTATCAACGGTCCTTGGATCACTCCTGCGGACGATTCCTTCGATGGCCGCGCGTACTATGCCGCGCGTACCGCATTTGATGGCGAGCGCCGCGTTCTCTTTGGTTGGGTTCCTACGCGTGACGAGGGCGGCGACCCCAGCTCTTACCTGTGGGGTGGCACCTTTATGCCTCTCGAGATCGTTCAGCGTGCCGACGGAACGCTCGGCACCAAGCTCCCTGACAGCATGCTTGGCGCCTTTGGCGAGGCTAAGGCAGTCGAGGCCTTTGAGCTTTCCTGCGAGTCGGGCAAGGTCGAGCAGGTGCTCGCCGCGGATGCCGGTTCCACCTATATGCTCGATGCCGACATCGAGCTCGCCGGTGACGCTGCCGGCTTCTCGGTGAAGCTTGCCGAGGACGCCGAGTCCGGTCTTGCCTATGAGTTCCGCGCCAACCTGCGTGAGGGCAAGCTCGAGTTTACGGCGGCCCCCCAGTATCCGTGGTTCCAGGTCAACAACATGGGCCTCGAGCGTCCGTTGTTCTTTAAGGGCGAGGGCACTCATCATGTGCGCCTGGTCGTTGACGACGATATCGCGACCATCTTTGTCGATGATGTTGCGCTTAACGCGCGCTTCTGCAATAAGCAGGGCCAGGGTGTGGCACTGACGGTCACCGACGGTACGCTCAAGTGCGCAAATGCAACGATCGCGTCTCTGTAATGGCATCAAAACGTTTTATGATTTCGTAAGGGAATGGAGAGGAACATGGACTACAAAGTAGTGTCTCAGCAAGTCGTCGATAACGTCGGCGGTCTGGAGAACATCGAGGGCGCCACGCATTGCGTTACGCGTCTGCGTCTGGTGCTCAAGGATACGAGCAAGTACAACAAGGCCGAGCTCGAGAACATCGATGGCGTCAAGGGCGTGCTGTACAACAGCGGCCAGCTCATGATCATCTTCGGTACCGGTACCGTCAACAAGGTCTACGATGAGTTTATGGCTCTGACGGGCGTTAAGGAGATCAGCGCTTCCGAGGTCAAGGGCGCCGAGGCGGACAAGAAGGGCAAGTTCTTCTCGGTCCTCAAGGTATTCTCGGATATCTTTATCCCCATCATTCCCGCTTTCGTCGGCGCTGCTATCATCATCGGCCTTAAGTCGCTGATCGTTGCCAACGGCCTCTTTGGCATGGAGGGCAGCCTTGCCGACCACAGCGAGTTCCTCAAGAACCTCGCAAGCTTCTTTGCCATTATCGCCACCACGTTTGACTACCTGCCTGTCCTGGTTATGTACAGCGCGGTGAAGCGTTTTGGCGGTAACCCGATTCTGGGCATCCTCGTCGGTATCGTCATGGTTCACCCGAGCCTTATGAACCGTAACGCGTTCGTTATGGATCCGTCGGGTGCTGAGTACTGGAACTTTGGTCCGCTCTCCATCCCCATGGTTGCTTTCCAGGGCGGCGTGTTCCCTGCAATCCTGACTGCCTGGTTTATGGCCAAGGTCGAAAAGATTGCCCAGAAGTACATCCCCGAGGTCGTCTCGTTTGTCTTTGTCCCGACCGTTACCCTGATTCTTGCTAACGTTGCCCTGTTCACCGTGTTCGGCCCGCTCGGCAACCTGATCGGCGACGTCCTCGCTGGCGTAATCGATGTCCTGTACAACAGGATGGGCGTCTTTGGCGCCTTTGTCTTTGCCGCGTTCCTGCAGCCGCTCGTCGTTACCGGTACGCATCAGTTCATCCAGGGTATTGAGGCCAACCTCGTTGCCACGACTGGCTTCAACTACATCCAGGCAATCTGGTCGGTTTCCATCATCGCCCAGGGCGGTGGCGCCATCGGCATGTACCTCATTCACAAGAAGCATTCCAAAGAGCGCAACATCTGCATGTCGTCCTTTATCCCGACGCTGGTCGGTATCTCCGAGCCCGCAATCTTTGCTGCAAACATGCGCTACTCGATCATCCCGTTCATCTGCGCTTGCATCGGTGCAGGCTGCGGCGGTGCCTTCGTGAAGCTCTTTGAGGTGCGCGCCATCGGTCAGGGTCTGACCGGCGTGCTTGGCCTGCTCATCGTCACGCCCGAGACGCTCGTGTGGTATGTGGCTGGCAATCTCATCGCCTTTATCGTGCCGATCGTCTTGATCTTTGCCTACAACAAGGCAAAGGGCGTGCCGACCACTGATGAAGAGGGCGCTGGTGCTGGCTTCGATGTCAGCTTCTAGTTGAGCCGTTCAGCGTAATCTGAGGATAAGTCCATTTGGGGAAGGGCGTTCGACTCGTGTGAGTCGAGCGTCCTTCCCCATAGACGAGAAAGTCAACGGCGATGTTTAATCAAAAAAATAAGGTGACACGCGCGGACTATGAGCAGTGGCGTGCCGGACAGGATGAGACGGCGGGTCGCATCGCGTCCGACCCCGATAGGCTCCTGTTCCATGTGGAGCCTGAGCTTGGCTGGCTCAACGACCCCAACGGTTTGGTGCAGATCGGTGATACGTATCACATCTATCACCAATACGATCCATTCGATGCTGCGCATGGCGGTCCAGTGATTTGGAATCATCTGACAACAAAGGATTTTGTGACGTACGAGAATCGCGGCCCTGTGCTGTTCCCCGATTCCGATTTGGATTCGAGCGGAGCGTATTCTGGTTCTGCCTTTGTACACGACGGCAAGATTCACTACTTCTATACCGGCAACGTCAAGCATTTTGACCGCGATGATTACGACTACGTGTTGACGGGCCGTGAGCAAAACCAGATTCATGTGGTTGCCGAGAACCCCGACGAATTGGGCGAGAAGCGCATAGCTGTTGGGCCGGTCGATTACCCCGACGATATCGGTACGCACGTGCGTGATCCCAAAATCCTTGAACACGATGGTATCTACTACATGGTTCTGGGCGCTCGTACGAAAGACGACCGCGGCTGCGTGCTTGTCTATACCTCGAGCGATCTAGAGGACTGGAGCTATGCGACGCGCATTGAGTTGGGCGAGAAGTTTGGCTTTATGTGGGAGTGCCCCGATCTGTTTGAGCTCGATGGTGAGCTTATTCTCGTTTGCTGTCCGCAGGGTGTGTCCGCCGATGGATGGCGTTACCGCAATCCGCACCAGTGCGTGTGGTTTCCCATCGAGGCCGATTGGGAGGCGCCGAGTTTTAAGATCGCCGGGCAGGGCATGCCCCCGATGGTCGATGCCGGCTTTGATTTCTACGCACCGCAGTCTTTTGAGGATGCTGCGGGTCGGCGTTTGATGATCGGGTGGTCGGGTTGCCCCGATGCGACGGCAAAAAGCCCGACGGTGGCACGCGGGTGGCAGTGCGCGTTGACGGTGCCGAGAGAACTGAGCATGCGCGATGGTAAGCTCTGTCAGCAGCCGGTGCACGAGATTGAGAGGATGCGCGGCGACTGCGTTTGCGCGACAGGCGGTGAAACCGTTGAGGAGCCGGGCCGCCTGTTTGATCTTGTGGTTTCCTGTGAGGGCGCCCAGGTGATCGAGCTCGAAATCCGCAAGGGTGTCTTTGTGCGCTATGCAGACGGGATGCTTACCCTCGACATGGGTGACGAAGGCTATGGGCGCGACCAGAGGTCGATCGAGCTCAGCGAGCTTCGCGACCTGCGCGTGCTTTCGGACACTACGATGGTCGAGATTTTTGCAAATGGCGGCGAGGCGGCACTTACGAGCCGTACCTATTCGCCGGCGGTTCCGGCGATGGGGTTGCATGCCGAGGGTGCGGCGTCGATGGATTTCTACCGCCTCGCGCATTAACCGTGTGTGGAGCGCGATTGGACTTGCTGGGCGGAATGTGTCGCAGTTGCTGCAGCGAACTACCGTTCATCGCGTATAGCTACCGTTTGCGGAATAAGTAACACTCCTTAATAAACCGTGTAGAATCTCAGATAAGCACGGAGTTTTCCAGGGAGACGCTGTCCTTTGTTGTGTGCAAGGGGCGGCGTCTCTTTGGCGCTTGGACGCCGTTGTGCAACAGTGCGGCGGTGCGTGCCATGTATTGAAAAGCCAATGTCGAGATGGGTCGTGATATTAATGGGCAAGTACGTAATCGTGGTCGAGTCTGGGTCGGATGTGACGCCGGAGCTCTGCGAGCGCTACGGCATCGTGCGCGTGCCCATGCATGTCACGATTGGTGACGAGACCGTCGAGGACGGCTCGATCGATCCGCTCGAGATTTATTCGCGCTGCAATGAGTTTGGCGTGATGCCCAAGACCAGTGGCTGCGCGCCTGCGGATTTTGCTCACGTGTACGACCGCATTCACGCTGAGCAGCCCGACGCGACTATTTTGCATCTTGCATATTCCGAGGCCACGACCTGTTCGCATCAGTCCTCAAAGATTGCGGCCCAGGGGCGCGACTACGTGTTCTCCATGGACACGCGCTTTGTCTCGGTAGGCCAGTCGCTTGTTGTCGTCGAGACCGCCAAATACATCGAGGCTCACCCCGATGCCACCGTCGACGAGATCTTCGCCTTCGCGAACTCCGTCATGGACCGCGTGCTGTTGGGCTTTGTTCCTACGGACCTTGCCTTCCTTAAGGCGGGCGGTCGCTTGTCCAACGTCGCGTTCCTGGGCGCCCATCTGCTCAAGATTAAGCCCTGCATTGAGGTAACGGGCGGCAAGTTCGTGGCAACCAAGAAGTTCCGCGGCTCTATGCTCAAGTGCGCCCGCGCCTTTATTGATCACATGGTTGCCAAGGGCGAGATTGACTACTCGCACATTGGCCTGGCGTATTCGGTAGGTCTTTCCGAGGAGCTGCGCGACGACATGGAAGTCTATGCACACGATCTTGGCTTTAAGGACATTACCTGGACTCAGGTCGGCGGCGTCATCTCGAGCCATTGCGGCCCGACCGCCTTCGGCGCGGTGCTCACGCTTAAGGCGTAAGGCCTGGAGTCTATCGATTTCTATTGCCTCGGCGGTGGGCGGGTTGCGATAACCCTCCCGCCGCTTTTGCGTGGAGTCAAATAGGACGACCTAATTGACCTCTAAACCGTTTCGCCATCATATGTATGGGCTAGAATGGCTCTGGCATTTATGTAACTAAAACCAATGAGAGGCAAGGTAGCGGGAATGGCTGAGATGACGCTCGAGGGTGTGGACGCTCGTCCCGAGGACTCCGCGTTTGCCCTGGGCCGCGTACATTCGATCGAGACGATGGGTACGGTTGACGGTCCCGGCATCCGCTTCGTAGTGTTTGTCCAAGGCTGTCCCATGCGCTGCGCGTATTGCCACAATCCCGATACCTGGTCGGTTAACGGCGGCACCATGGTGACCGTCGAGCATCTGATGGACGAGTTCCAGAGCAACCATGAGTTTTACCGCAGCGGTGGCATTACCGTTTCGGGCGGCGAGCCGCTTCTGCAGCCCGAGTTTTTGGCCGACCTGTTCCGTGCAATGCACAACAACCCCGATGGTCGTGTGCATACCTGCCTGGATAGCTGTGGCTACGCCTTCGACCCTCAGCATCCCGAGAAGTTCGATGCCGTGCTCAACGAGACCGACATGGTACTGCTCGATATTAAGCATGCCGACCCGGTCGAGCATAAAAAGCTGACCGGTTGTGATCCCGCACGCATCCTGGCGTTTGGCGATGAGCTTGCACGTCGCAATATCAAGGTCGTTATCCGCCACGTGGTTGTGCCGGGCATTACCGACACGGCGGAGGAGTGCGAGAAGCTCGGTCGCCTCATCGCTCCATGGCACAACGTGGTGGGCCTGGAAATGCTGCCGTATCACACGATGGGTGTCGTCAAGTACGAGCAACTGGGCATTCCCTATAAGCTCGAGGGCGTGCCCCAGATGGATACCGCGCGCATGCCCGAGCTGCGCAATGCCGTTATGGCCGGTATGAAAAAGCGCCGTGCGGAGCTCAAAAACGCTATCGGATAGCATGCCATAGCCCTCATATCCCCTCGTTCCCAGCTGAGTTGCGGTGGAATAGTTCTTGTTTTTAGGCCCATGTCGCCCAAACAGGAACCATTTCACCGCAACTTCGTTTTGGGTAGAGATGCGCAACAGAATCGTGCCATTTGGATAAATACGCTTGTGGTTTCTTTAAAGACACCTTAAACGCTGCTGAATATCTTTGGAAAGAAATGCCTGCTCGGTATCATGCTGCTCGTATATAAACGGTGGCAGTCAGGAGACCACGTGCGAAACATCGCATCGCGGGACGAGTATGTGCCGCAGCATGGCAGCAGATATAAGACGAAGGGCACGTCTTCGCGTGGCCTTGCCGGCGCTCGCATCCGCGTGAGGAAGATTGCCGCTATTGGGATGCTAACGTCGGCGGTTATTATCCTCGGAATTACCGTTAAAACCTACGCCTCGGAGCGAACGGGGCGCCCAGATGCGTCAACGGTACAGCTGCAAAACGAGAAGGTTTCAAAGTCCAAAGCGTCGGCAGATCAAGCTCTGTCGACGGCAGATCTCAAGACGAGACTTTCGAAGGCGGACTTCAACGATATCCCTTCGGGTGATACCGTTCGGACCTTCTCGTTGGTGGATAACAAGACTCCTGCCTTGGAGGATGAGAGCCTTGCCTCGCTCCAGGATGCCCTGTGTCGGGCGCAGGAGCTGGGCGACGTGGGTGTAGTGTTCTACGACCTATCGAGTGGTAGGGGCGTGACGTATAACGCCGATGTTGAGGTGTATGGAGCGAGCAGTTATAAGGCGCTGTATGCACTCTATATTTGCGAGATGTTGGTCGAATCGGGGCAGGTGTCGCTCGATGGGCCTTTAGCCACGTATGGTGGTTACAGCATGGGCTGGCAGACAGTGCGTGACCTTATCGAGGCCGCGGTCGTCAACTCGGACAACGATTCGTTTATCGCGTTACGCGCGGCGTTTGACCATGATGGCTATGAGGATTGGATTGCCAATCTGGGTGTTGATGACGAAACGGCACTGAATCCGATGAGTGATTTTCCGACCTACTGCCCGCGCACTTCTGCGAGGTTATGGCGTGAGATGAGCGAGTATCTGAGCATGGATACCGAGACTTCACAGTGGTTGTCGGGCCTTCTGGCATCAACATCGCGCTCGTTTATTCGCGATGGCATTGCGGACGAGCAGGTTTTGGTGCGCAACAAGGCAGGCTGGATTAGCGAGGATGGTTACTACTCGACATGCGATGCGGGCCTTATCGACATCGATGGCTGTACCTATGTCATGGGTATCATGACATCGATGCCGTGGAGCGACCGCTCGAGCGAGGTTACGGCCGCGATTGCAAAGGCTCTGTTTGATACGCGAGCTGCACTGGCTTAGCGTGTTCGTTTGACGAGGTCAAACAAAATGCTGGTACCATACCGTGGTTGAGAATTTCGAATAGGTTTGGGGAATGGCATGGCTACCATTGCGATTATCGGTGCGCTCGAAAAAGAGATCATGCAGATTAAGGAAGAGCTGAGCGACGTTTGCGAGGCACGGGAGGCAGGCTTGACCGTTGTGAGCGGTGAGCTCGACGGCCTGACAGTTGTCGCCACAACGGCGGGCATGGGCACGGTGAACGCCGCCGCTGCAACACAGCACCTCATTAGCAAGTATGCTCCGCAGGCTGTTGTGTTTTCGGGCATTGCGGGCGGTTTGAACCCCAAGCTCCATATCGACGACGTGGTCATTGGCAAACGCCTGCGCTATCTGGATACCGATACCGCGCTTATCGCCGAGTCCGCACCGGGGCTCGAGGAGTTTGGCTCGACGCCCGCGCTGGTCGATATTGCCGCCGAAGTGCTTGCTGAGCGTGGGTTTGTTGACGCTTCGACAAATGCAGTCGCTTCGAATGAGGGCACCAAGCAGTTCCTGGTCGGCACGATTGCCACGGGTAACCGCTTTGTGACGGGCGCCACCATGCGCAACGACGCTATCGAGGCGACGCATGCCGATTGTGTCGGCATGGAGGGCGCGGCAATTGCCCATGTCGCAACCAAAAATGGTGTCGATTGCCTGGTGTTGCGCGCTATCAGCGATAATTGTGACGAGGCGTACGATGCAATTTGCGAGCGCGAGTTCGATCTGTTCGAGTACGCGCGTGTCGCAAGTGACATCACGCTCGATATCGTCCGCCGCATTGCCGCTGCGCAATAGCGCGTCTATTTGTAAGAACCTACGACCAAGGAGTGTCCATGGCCGATTCCATTAACTATCAGCTTGCCAAGTTCGTCGCCAGCTACGGCAAGGTTTCGCAGATCCCCGAGTCCACCTGCCCCGAGGTGAGCTTTGTCGGCCGCTCCAACGTGGGCAAGTCGTCCATCATGAACAAGCTCTTTGGCCGCAAGAACCTGGTCAAGGTTTCCAGTACGCCGGGCAAGACGAGCAACATCAACTTCTTTGAGGCCGATGACGTGCATTTCGTGGACCTGCCGGGTTACGGTTTCGCCCGTCGCTCCAAGGCCGAGCGCGACCGCTGGGCCGAGCTTATCGGCGACTTTTTCGACTCCGAGCGCAGCTTTAACTTGGTCGTCTCGTTGGTGGACATTCGTCACGACCCCAGCAAGCTCGACCACGACATGATCGACTACCTACAGGGCAACGAGTTCAACTTTATCGTCTGCCTCACCAAGGCCGACAAACTCAGCCGCACCCAGCAGGCCCGCCAAGCAGCAGCCATCAAAAAGCAGCTCAACGTCCCGGCCGAGAACGTGATCATCACAAGCTCCCAGACCGGTACCGGCATCGACGAACTCAAGCGCCGCATCGCCGAAGCCTGCCTCTAATAAGTGCCCCAGCCTAGCAAGAGCCCCTATCAATAAAAGGCCATGATTTCAGCCTGGCGCCCCTTCAAAGCGTGGGTCCCTGTAGACATCGCTAGCTACGTTGTCATAGGGCCACCCAGGGGCATCCCCTTAAAAACATTCCGCAGCACGAGGCCCGCTTATCCGCAGCTCCGAAGGAGCAGGATAAGTGGGCCTCAAGTGCGAGGACGTTTTTAAGGGGATGCCCCTGGGTGGCCCGGACAGACCGATCGGCGATGTCTACAGGTACTCGATTTGAGCGCCTTCCGTGTCGCACGTCAGAATATGCGTATCACACTTAGGGAACTGCTCGCGCAGCTTGACCTGCAGGAACTTTGCCACGATGGTGTCGTCGGTCACAGCCATGAGGGTCGAGCCCGAGCCGCTAATCCAGATGGTCTTAGCGCCGCCGTTAAGGCAGGTGTCGCGCACGGCGTTGTAGTCGGGAATCAGGCGGCGACGATAGGGCTCCTGAATGCGGTCGTCATTGGCGGCGGCAATCAGGTTGAGGTCACCGGTCTCCAAGCCGCGCGTCATACCGGCGATGCGGCCCATCTGCCACACGGCGGTGGAGAGCGGAATCTCCTGCGGCACGACCTTGCGCGCCTCGCTCGTGTGTACCTCGTAGGGCGGAATCACGGTAATAAAACGCAGGCGATCGCTCACCTCGTAGCGCAGGCACTGGGGGAGCGAATCGGTCGGCGTAAAGGAGCAGACGGCGCCGCCCAGGATAGCGGGGGCGACGTTATCGGGATGGCCCTCGACCTCGGTGGCGATGCGAACCAGCTCGGCGCGGTCGACGGTGTGGCCTGTCAGTGCGGCGGCGGCCATAATGCCGGCGACGACGCAGGTGGAGCTGGAGCCCAGGCCGCGGGCGACGGGCACGTCGGTCTGGATGTCGATGGCAACGGGAAAAGCCGGCTCGCCCCAGGCGGCCAGAGCATCGACAAAGCTTACATAGACCAGGTTATTCTCGTTTTGGAACTCTTCGGGGCAGCCCGTGATGGTGAGCTTGTCGGCGCGCTCAAAGGTAAAGTGCGAGTAGAGGCTGACGGCCATGCCGAGGGTATCGTAGCCAATGCCCAAGTTGGCGCTTGTTGCTGGGACGGTGATCTTGATCATGTGAGTCCTCCTGGCGTGCCTGGCTGTTTAGTTCGCTGCTCGGGCAGTCCTGCGCAAGACGGAAAGCACATTAAGTGCTTTCCTTTGCGTGCGGAACTCGCGACGAACTAAACAGCCAGGCACGCTATGCACGTTCGTCATCATCCCGGTAGGTATCTGATAAAAGAAGGTGCGCCGGCTTTCGCCGGCGCCTTATATGGGGTTTAGTTGGTAGCCATCTTTTTTGCTGCAGACTCTACGTAGTTGGCCATGTCGGCTACGTCGCAGACGTCTTCGAAGCGGACGGGTTTGGACTCGAGCTCGGCGAGCTGGGTCGGGGCGACCGTGTTGGTGGCCTGCTCGAGTACACGCATGGCCTCAAAATCATCCTCGGGAACGTCGAGGCCCAGGGCGTCGCAGCAGGCGCGTGGGAACTTGTAGGGGCTGGCGGTCGAAAGCAGCACGCGGGCCTTAGCGCCCTCGGCGGGGGCGACCTGCTCAAAGACGTGATAGCCGCAGGCGGTGTGCGGGTCGATCACGTAGCCGTTGGCGTCCCAGCAACTCTTGATGGCAGCGCGGACCTCGTCCTCGCTGGCCCAGCCGCAGCCAAAGACGCTCTGAATCTTTGCCAGCAGGTCGGCGGGAACCTCATAGCGACCAGTCTGTGCCAGCTGCTCCATAAGGCCGGCAACGAGCTCGCAGTCGCCATCGGACAGGAAGTACAGCATGCGCTCCAGGTTGGAGCTGATGAGGATGTCCATCGACGGCGAGATGGTCGTGAAGAACGGACGGTTGCGGTCGTAGACGCCGGTGGTCAGGAAGTCAGCCAGAACGTTGTTCTTGTCGCTCGCGACGATGAGCTTGGCAACGGGCAGACCCATGCGCTTGGCGTAGTAGCCGGCCAGGATATCGCCAAAGTTGCCGGTCGGCACGCAGAACTCCACGGCATTGCCGGCCTCGATGGCACCGGCGCGCAGCAGCTGCGCATAGGCGGCAAAGTAGTAGACGACCTGCGGCACCAGGCGCCCGACGTTGATGGAGTTGGCGCTCGAAAGCACCGTGCCGGCGGCTTCAAGGCGCTCGGCCAGCTCCTTATCGGCAAAGATGCGCTTGACGGCGCTCTGGGCGTCGTCGAAGTTGCCGCGGATGCCGCAGACGGCGACGTTGCCGCCCTCCTGCGTGGACATCTGCAGATTCTGCACGCGGCTGACCTTGCCCTCGGGATAAAAGACGGTGATGCCCGTGCCCGGGGCGTCGGCAAAACCGGCAAGTGCGGCCTTGCCGGTGTCGCCCGACGTGGCGGTGACGATCATGATGCGCTCGGCGCCGCCGTCCTTGGCGGAAGTGCGGGCCATCAAGCGGGGGAGCATCTGCAGGGCGACGTCCTTAAAGGCGCTCGTGGGGCCGCCAAAGAGCTCCATCACATAGGTCTGAGGGGCGTCAGCGCCCGGCGCAGCGTCGAGTTTGACGAGCGGCGTAACCTCTTCACTCGCGAACGTGCCGCGGTATGCCTCGTCGACACACGCCGAAATTTCTTCGGTCGTGTAATCATTCAGTAACATTCCCAACACATCTTGAGCGATTTCAAAGTACGATTTATCTGCAAGCGAGCTGATATCGACCTGCTGGGTGCCGAGCTCGTCCGAGACAAACAGACCCCCGTCGGGAGCGATGCCGGTGCGGATTGCCACCTTACTTGAGCACGATAAAGTGCGTCCTCGTGTACTATGATAAGTTCCCATATAACACTGCTCCTCGGATGCCTTGGTCCCAATCGGTGAAACCATGGTATCAGAGCGCGCAAAATAGGTTCGCAGAGGCTTTTTAGAAAGGTAACCTCCAGCCCATGATTAAGATTGCCAAGTTTGGCGGCTCGTCGGTCGCCGACGCCGAACACTTTAAGAAGATCAAGGCCATCGTCGATGCCGACCCGGCTCGCCGTTTTGTGGTGGTTTCCGCCTGCGGTCGCCGCTTTAAGGGCGACACCAAGGTGACCGACCTGCTCTATCTGGTCAATGCGCACGTTAAGTACCACGTGTCGTGTGAGGAGCTGCTCGAGGACATCGGCCAGCGCTATTTTGATATCGCTGATGAGTTGGAGCTCACCTATCCCATCCGTGAGGAGTTCGCGGCCTTTGCCGAGCGCGCCCGCTCGGGCGGCTACTCCACCGAGGAGCTTGTGAGCCGTGGCGAGTACTTTACCGCTCGCCTGATGGCTGAGTACCTGGGCCTACCGTTCCTGGACGCCGCGACGGTTGTGGCGTTCCATCACGACGGTACGCTCAGCATGAATCGCACCTCCGAGCTGGTGCAGGAGTATGGCCAGCAGGGCGGCTTCGTTATGCCTGGCTTCTACGGCGCGACGCGCGAGGGCCAGATCAAGCTGCTCGATCGAGGCGGTGGCGATATCTCGGGCTCGATCTTGGCCAAGTGCCTGGGCGCCGACCTGTACGAGAACTGGACCGACGTCTCGGGCTTCTATTCTGCCGATCCGCGTATTGTTCCCGAGGCTCAGCCCATTGCGCGCGTTACCTACGAGGAGCTGCGCGAGCTTTCGTACATGGGCGCAAGCGTCCTGCACGAGGAGGCCGTGTTCCCCGTGCGCGAGGCGGGTATTCCGCTGGTCATCAAGAACACCAATGCGCCGCAGGACCCCGGTACCATCATTAGCGAGACGGCTGATGAGGGCGAGGCGGAGCCCATCATTACCGGCGTGACCGGCAAGCGCGGCTTTGTCGCCATCAACGTTGCCCGCGACCGCACCAAGCCCCGCGTTGGCTTTATGCGCCGTGCGCTTTCGGTGTTCGAACGCTATGACGTTTCCGTCGAGCACATGCCCACCGGTGTCGACCGTTTTGGCGCCGTGGTGCAGGAGCAGGACGTGCACGATTCGCTGTACTCGCTCGTTGGTGACATTCAGCAGGAGGTCGAGCCGCTCGAGATCGAGGTTGTCGAGGGTCTGGCGCTCATC
Source organism: uncultured Collinsella sp. (assembly GCA_902494375.1). Lineage (GTDB taxonomy): Bacteria > Actinomycetota > Coriobacteriia > Coriobacteriales > Coriobacteriaceae > Collinsella. Next base: position 2,397 of record CABUTL010000002.1, on the reverse strand, counting down.
GCGACCGTCGGCCGTAACCTGCGCGGTCGTGCAGGTATCTCGGGCCACCTGTTTGGCATGCTTGGCCAGGCCGGCGTGAGCGTGCGCATGATTTCGCAGAGCTGTGACGAGATCAATATCATTATCGGTGTCGAGGAGAAGGACTTCGACCTTGCGATTCGGACCATTTACCGTGCCTTCTCCGATGAGAACGGCATTGTGAAGGTCTCCGATCTGGAGGCTCCCGCGCCGGCCGATCCCACCCTGGCCGCGCTCAAAAAGTAGCGACTGCTCGGTAGATTTTTGGGTCATGTCTCAAAAATCTACGGCGGGGCGTTTCGTTTCGGTTTCGTTTCGACGGGGCGGGTTTCATGCCCGCCCTGTTCTTGTATAAACTGGCAACAATAATCGGCCTGCTCGGCGTGCGGGCAAAAGCCACAACCTTTAAAGGGGGAAGCATGAAACAGTACACGGTTGCTATTTTGGGCGCGACGGGAGCCGTGGGCACCCAGATGCTCGAGTGCCTCAACGAGCAGGAGTTCCCGGTCGGCAAGCTCAAGCTGTTGGCAAGCGCACGCTCCGCGGGCAAGACCGTCGAGTTCCGCGGCGAGCAAATCGTGATCGAAGAGGCTTGCCCCGAGGCCTTTGAGGGCTGTGACATTGTGCTTGGCGCTGCCGGCGACGATATCGCCAAGGAATTGCTGCCCGAGGCCGTAAAGCGCGGCGCCGTCGTGGTCGACAACAGCCATGCCTTCCGCATGGATCCCGAGGTGCCGCTGGTCGTGCCCGAGATCAATGCCGACGACATCAAGTGGCATCACGGCCTTATCGCCAACCCCAACTGCGCGACCATCATCGGCCTGGTTCCCACGTGGCCGCTGCATCAGCTTGCCGGCGTGAAGCGTATGATCGTGTCCACGTATCAGGCAGCTTCGGGCGCTGGCGCGCCCGGTATGGCCGAGCTCGAGGCTCAGCTGGCCGCCCTGGGCCGTGGCGAGGAGATTCCCGAGCCGCGCGCGTTTGCCGCCCAGCTGGCGAGCAACCTGATTCCGCAGATTGGCGGCGTCAAGGAGGAGGGCTTTACCTCCGAGGAGATGAAACTGCAGAACGAGGGCCGTAAGATCATGCATCTGCCCGAGCTGCGCGTGAACTGCACCTGCGTGCGCGTCCCTGTGCTGCGTTCGCACTCCGAGAGCATTACGCTCGAGTTTGAGCGCGACATCACGGTGGAAGAGGCCCGTGCTGCGCTGGCTGCCGCTCCGGGCGTGAAGCTGGTTGACGATATGAGCGCCGAGGATGCGCACGATCGCTTCCCCATGCCGATGGATACGTCCGACCAGGACCTGATCTGGGTCGGTCGCGTGCGTCGCGACATCTCGAACCCCGAGGCCACGCGCGGTATTACCTTCTGGTGCTGCGGCGACCAAATCCGTAAGGGCGCGGCAACCAACGCCGTCCAGATCGCTAAGCTGCTCTGCGAGTAGTGTGACCTGTCCGGCGGGGGCCGGGCTTAGTTTTCAGAACGTCCTCGACCATGTGTGGCGCCTTGTCCTGCTCCTTCGGAGCCGCGGACAAGGCGCCACACTGGTCTGCGGAGTGTTCTGAAAGCTAAGCCCGGCCCCCGCCTGCGGTGACGCTGCTGCGAGCGGCCTGCGATGGGGCCGTTGTTGGTTGAGGCCGCCTGGGCTGATGCGGGGGCACGTGGCCGTTGCGGGCCCTGGTCCCGGCGGCGGCCTCGGCGCTTTGCGCCTGCCGCCTTTGGGGACTGTGGGGCGCGGCCGGCAGCTGCGGCGCTTCGCGCCTGCTGCCTGAGGTGACTTTGGGGTCGATTGGGGTTGTCTGCACAATTCGCGGTATTATGTTGCGGAGTTTTGAAAGGAGCCGCTGGTGGTCACGACGACGTTTGCTTCGCCTTTGGGCGAAATCCTGCTTGCCGCTGATGGCCGCGGTTTGACGGGGCTTTGGTTTGAGGGGCAGGAGCACTTTGGCTCCACGCTTCTCAAAGAAGATCCCGAACATGTTGAAGGCGCCGATGCGGTTTCTGGTGCTGGCGGCATGTCTTCGGTGAATCCGACAAACGGTGCTGCCTCGTCGGTACTTGAGCGTTCTTGGGCTTGGCTGAATGCTTATTTTGCGGGGCAGGAGCCTCGGTTTACGCCGCCGTTGCATATGATTGGTACGGCGTTTCAGCGCGAGGTTTGGTTTGAGCTGCTTTCTATCCCGCGTGGCGAGGTCGCTACGTATGGTGAGATCGCCCAGCGTGTTGCGGCTCGACATCGTGTACCGGGAAACGAAGCACCCGTTGCGTCTCCCCGTGCCGTGGGGGCCGCGGTCGCGCGTAATCCCATTTCGATTATTGTGCCGTGCCATCGCGTGGTTGCCGCCGATGGTTCGCTTAACGGGTATGCCGGCGGGCTT
>CABUTL010000001.1 GCA_902494375.1 uncultured Collinsella sp. | reverse complement strand
TTGGTGATGGCCTTCTTGGTCTGGTTTTCGTAGCTGGTCTGGGTAGAGAAGTTGCTGCTCACCAGCACCAGACAGTCCTGGACGTCCTGCCACTTAATGCCGCTCTCATTTTTGTTGTACTTGCCCTGTTGCTTGATGTAGGCATCGATGGCGCTGGTCAGAGCACTGCGGGCGGCCTTCTCGGGCGAGCCGCCGTTTTCGAGCCACGATGAGTTGTGGTAGTACTCCTGCATCATGAAGGTGCGCGAGAAGCACATGCACGCGGTAATCTTTACGTTGTAGTCGGGCAGGTCCTCGCGGTCGCGACCGCGACGGTCGGCCTCGATAAAGAAGGGCTCGGTGAGGTAGTCGGTACCGACCTTCTCGAGCACGTAGTCTTCGATGCCCTTGGGATAGCAAAAGTCTTCTTCGGAAAACTCGCCATCGTCACCTTCGATGCGCAGGCGGAAGGTTACGTTGGCGTTGACCACGGCCTGGCGGCGCATGGTCTCGCGATACCAGTCGTGGGGGATGCTGATGGAGGTAAAGACCTCAAGATCGGGGCGCCACTTGATGGTGGTGCCGGTGCGGTTCTCGTCGCTGGGCTCAATCTCGAGTGCCTTCTTTTTGGCACCGACGACCTTGCCCTTCTTAAAGTGCAGGGAGTACTTGTTGCCGTCGCGCCAAACCGTGACATCCATGTATTCGGAGGCGTACTGGGTTGCGCATGAGCCCAGGCCGTTGGTGCCGAGCGAGAAGTCGTAGTCGCCGCCCTGGTTGTTGTTGTATTTGCCACCTGCGTAGAGCTCGCAAAAGACGAGCTCCCAGTTAAAGCGCTTCTCGGAGGGGTTCCAGTCGAGCGGGCAGCCGCGGCCGTTGTCCTCTACCTGAATGGAACCATCGCGAAAGGCGGTAAGGGTGATGAGCTTGCCGTAGCCCTGGCGCGCCTCGTCAACGGCGTTGGACAGAATCTCGAAGGCGGCATGCGCGCAGCCATCGAGTCCGTCCGAGCCAAAGATGACGGCGGGGCGCAGGCGTACGCGTTCCTCGTCCTTGAGCTGGCGGATACTGTCGTTACCATAGTTTGCGGTGTTTTTTGCCATACTCGCTCTCTCGGTGCTCCTTTGCTGCGTTTAAGTCATGTAGATAGTCAAGGTAGCATAGCCCAGCCCACAGACGATTCCACCCAACACGAAATCCATCGAACAATCGTTCGGAGTTCGATGGAGATTCGTTTACTCGCGAAAAACCGAGTCGGTTCTGTCCGAGTAAGTTTGAATAGCGAACCGAAGTTGTAATTTCCGCATGGCAATGACGAATATGGTTTCCATAATGACAGATATAATTGACATTGTCTGATATATGCAATATATTTCTGTCATGTTGCAACGGATATCTGTCCATTACTACGAAAGGAACTCCATGCCGGGCAAAAAGAACCTACGCATGAAGGCGGCGCGCGCGGCGGTTGGCCTTTCGCAAGCTGACTTGGCCCAGGCCGTGGGCGTTACGCGCCAGACCATTGGCCTGATCGAGGCGGGCGGCTACAACCCCACGCTTAATTTGTGCGTGGCAATCTGTAAAGCGCTACGCGTTACGTTGAACGACTTGTTTTGGGAAGACGAAAACGACGTCGACCCTAACGCTCTTTAGGAGTCCATTATGAAATTTGAAGATCTGAAAATCGTGCAAAAGTGGCGTGAATATGCCGGCCCAAAGGACGAGCGCCTGGAGGCGGAAAGCGCAAAGATCTACAAGATTGGTTTCGTGCTGCTTTCGTTTGGCATGTTGATGATCTTTTTCTACCAGTTTATAGCTCGACAGGTTGCGTGGGTTCACAGCGACGCCAGTGAAATGCCGCATGGCTTTGCAACGCCGTTCGAGGCAGCCATGTATTTGTGGCTCGTTCTCGTGATGTTGATTTGCGCAGGACTGCAAACGCGGAAGGGCTATGTCGATACCAATCGTTTTGGGCAAACCGAGCATCTTCCTGTTGGATATTTCCTGCTTCTCAGCGGTCTTAGCGGCGCCGCGTTCGCGCTTGTTATTGCCGCAATGCGCTGTATCGCTGAGGCGCAGATCGTACCGCTCGAAAGCGTCTTTTGGTTGGCGAACCTGGCCACGGGCGTGTTCTGCGGTGCGACGATTTTCGCGGCCACGTTTGCTGGCCTGTGCGCAACGTTTTTCACGGCGAAAAGACGCCGTGCCAAGCTCGAGGCAGAACTCGACTCCACTGACGATATCTAATGCGTAATGGGCTGGCTCTGGGTTATCAGAGCCAGCCCATTTGATGTTCGATGAGCCGAGTCGGCGTCTCTTACAAAAGTAACTAGGAGCTAGCGAGGCCTATCCGAATTGGCCTCATTGGCGGTGTCGGCTTCGAGTGCCGTGCGGCGGGCGCTGTAGGCGACAAGGCCGGCACCAGCCGCGGCGAGTGCTGCAGCGGCTGCCGTGAGGGGAGCGTTGGCATCGCCCGTGCCCGCAAGCGCGCCCGCTTTTCCGGAGCGCTTGTTATTGCCGTGGTCCTTGCCACTGCCGGAGCTGCTTCCGCCGGAGCCGCCGTCCTCGTCAGTACCGCCGCCACTTGAGCCACCATCGCCGTCCGCCGTCATCGGGGCGTCGTGAAGCCCTGTGGCGTCCGCGCTGTCGCATACGCCGACCTGAACTTCTGAGCGTTCGCATGCCGCGTCGGGCACGTGGAGCTCGTGCAGTACAGCACCCAGCGCCGAGTTCGCGCCCGGTCGAATTTCTTCGAGCGTTACGGGATCGAGCGCCACCAGATTACGCGCCTTCGCATACAGCGTTACGCGTTTGCCCACTTCGTCGCTCCAACTCTCGGGGATGGCGAAGCTCATACGGAACTGTGCCGTGCAACCCGGTGCCAGCACGGCGTTGCCGTTGTCGGCTACCAGCGGGTGCGTTGCAAAACGTGCGCCCAGCGTCTCGAGCGCGTACTTCACGTGTGCCATGTCGTTGGCCGATGCGTCCTCGTCAAGCTCTGGATCAAAGATCGATGCCATGCGTGCGTTCGCTCCGAACCCGATGGATGCGCTGGAGAACGGCTGGTTAGAGCCCTCTCGGTACAGATCGATTGTTCCTGCGGTCAGCAGCGTGTTGCCGTCGTTTCGCACCGTTACCGTAAACGACTCGCTTGCCGCCCCGGGCACCACGGCGCCCAGGTTGGCCATCGCGCCCAGTGGTGTGGCGCATGCCACCAAGGGCACTTCGATGCCGTGCAGTTCTGCCTTGCTCTGCTCGGCGCTCACGATGTGCGTGGCAAGCGCTGAGAGCATGCCGCCCGAGATCAAAAACGTCGTTATCTGATCGATGGGGTGCTCCAACTCGCAGAGCACGAATGGCTCCGTGAACAGATCGTCTATCAGCGTACTGGCGAAGATGCGGAAATGCTTGCCCATTACCGCCACCGGCTCGCCTTCTTCGTCGTAGGTTTGCCCCACTTTGCCGTCAGTGTTCTCGACGTATAGCACGCACCTGCCGTTGTTGCTCATGCTGAACGATGCCGGGCCGCAGCCAGCTGCGCCGACGGGTGTCGCTGCAAACGCCGATGCGCCTCGCGTCCACGTAACATGCTGCAGCTGCTCGTTGACAGTTGCCAAAAAGCCCGTGTGCTGCGGCCACGGCACCGCGTGGGGTACTGTGGCATCTGGCGACATAACGCCCCAGCCCGCGATGGACTGGCCGATCACGGCGTACGATGCGCAGCCACAACCGCTTACAGTCTCGTATGCAACGGGCACCACCATTTTGCCGTTGATATTCTCGGGCTCGCCCAGCTCGATGCTCGACGGTGCTTGCGGAAAGCGGTGAACTTGGCGGAACGTCAGGCTGTCGCCCGAAACGTCCGACCATAGGGTAAAGCACTCCAGCGCAACCTCAGCCTCGCTGCCGAGCGCCTTTTCTGCGGTGGTCCCGCGGCGGTGGAGGTAGGCACCCGACAGGCGCCCGTCGACCAGCGTCTTGCCCACCGTGATACGCGGGCACTGCAGGCAATGGTAGCCATCCTCCTGAAGGCGGCCGCGCGAGATGCTGCGCCACGACGTGTGCGATATCACGCGAACTCCGTCGTTGCTTATGCGCAGGCGCACAACGGACAGCATGCCGGATGTGCTCGCCGTATCGAAATGGGTGTTGTCGCCGGCGGGGCGCTCGCCCGAGACCAGCAGCACGTAGGCGTCTTGGTTTCCCCTCCCGTCTGTATATTCCACCACGTCGAAGTCGTAATCGAATATGCCGTCGCGCTCCACGTCGTTCTCGCCAAACCCAAGGGGAAAGTCCACGGGCGTGGGGATGGACCACGTGCCGTTTGCCTTTGTGTGCACCACCAGGCGCGAGCGGCCATTGTCGCCGTAGCGCACCGAGGCGATACGGAACAGGCATTCTACGCCGGCAATCATTGCCAGCTTCATGTGCGCTTCGCTGAGCACGCCGGAAAACAGCACGTTGTCGCTCGAGGGCTTGATGCCGCCACGCTCGTCCTCCGACACGCCGACAGAATTGGCGTTGGGGTCCGCAACGGCGTTCGTTGCCTGAACGATGTAGGTATACTCATACATCGGCGCGGCGTTTTCGCCGTTCTCTATCAGTGCGTGGACGAAATGCTCGACCTGTCCCGTGTCGTCGCTCTCTGCATCCGCCTCGAGCTCAATGCGCGTGACCGCCCGGTCCCAATCGCGTACGACAGGCGCGACGTTTGCGGCAGTGGCATTAACCTCGGCGCGTGCGAGTAGCTCGGCGTTGGTGACGATGGTGGCCGATGCGATAAACTGCGGCACACCACCTGCCTCGGCGTTGCCGGCCGAGCCGAAGCAGGCATCCAGCGTATAAGGCGTATCCCCACCCAATGCAAGCTCAGAGCACTGGAGTACATACTGGTCGCCGTTGTTCACCGACATATTCCACGAATCGAGGAGTGTGGGCCACGATCCCGACCAAGCTTTGGTGGTCCACTTGAACATTACGAACTGGAGTATCACATCGACATCGACGTCTGCACCTACGCGCAGTCGCGGAAGCTGGTGACCGTCCGCCTTCTCGTATCCAATGAACAGTGTGAGGGACGCGGCGCCGCGCACGGCGGACGAAGCGACGCCTGCAACGCCGGCGCCAAAGGTGACGGCGAGCCCGATTTGGATGGTGAATGAGCCCGAGGTGTTTGAATAGTCGAGCGATATGTTTTTGAAAAACGCCGCGCCGCTACCGTGCGTGTGGGCGCCCACGGCGAGCGCCAGTTTTGCCAGCACCCAGGGATTGACGTTTAGGAAAAACGGCACCGGTCCTAGGGTAAATTGCTCGGTCCAATTGAGGTCGGTTCTTACCTGGAAGAGGGCCTTAATATTGCCAAATGCGGGGTCGTTGTTGTCGCCCCAGGTTTTGCCCACCCAGTCGTAGGCGAGCGATCCGTACAGTTGCGTGGCGATATCCATCGTGAACAGCAACGTGCAGTGGTGGCGAAGCAGCTTAGTGTTCCTTGGATCGGTGCCCGAACCGGCACTCATACTCTTGTACTGATTCCACTTCCCCTTCATCTCGTCGAGGTAGCGGTTTGCCTGCTTGGCGCCCGACTCGCGCGGTGACTTCTTCCAGTACTCCGGATCCGGATTGCCCGAATCGTTCATGTAGCCGACCGGTTTGTATCCTCCGCCAAACAGTACATACCCGGCAAACGAGAAATCGAACAAAATGGGGAACGAGGGCATCCAACACGTGAACTTATTGCCGCCGATGCCGGGAAACGCCGCGGGGAAATCAAACGGAGTGACCTCTTGGTCCATGGTGGTGGGGACGATAGTGGTCGAGCCCGATTCTGCCTTTTCGGCCGGCGCGGTGACAACGGCCATGGGGGAGGAGAGCGTGTAGGTTTTGCCCTGGTAGTCGAGCACAAAGCGCAGCTTGCACCCTTCCTCCAGAAGGCCCGAAGCTGCATCGAGGAACTTGTCTTCGAGTGTGAACATCGCCAGATTATCCGCGCCCGATGCGCTGGCCTTGACTTGGCCAATCTGCGTGACGGTTTCGGGTGAGCTGCCCGCGGCAGGCGTCATTTTGTTGATGTGCAGCGTTGCCTGTCCACCCTGTGGCAGATGTGCCTGCACGGTAAAGGCGTGCGTATCGGGCTGCTCGTTTGCCGTGTCGTCCTTCGGCAATGCCATGAACGTAGCATCGGCGTACTGGATATCCCATTCGTCGAATGTGAGCTGGCGGAAGTACGGCTCGCCGTCGGAAAGCGGACGCGTGGGCGCGGTTATGGCAGTGCCGCCTTGGACGCGCGCGAGGGGAATCTCGACATCACGGTAACCCGCCATGCTAATGGAGATGCCGCCGTTAAAGTCGTACGCGTCGAGAAGCGTCGCCTCGTCCACGTAGCCTTCCGAAAGCGGCGCGACCTCAAAGATGGCCGTGCCTTCGTCATCGGTCGTGGCGGTGAGCTGCTTGCCTGCGGCATAGCGCGATGTGAGCGTGACCTGAGCACCCGTGATGGGCGTATTCTTGTTGGCGACGTCGACCACGACCACACCAAACATGGTGCGCGAGAGCACCAAGACCTTGAAGGGATCATCTTCGTCGGCGTATGCCTCGGTGGGGGCGAACGGCAGCAGGAATGCATTTTTGCTTCCCGGCACGCGAGGCAGCATGATGCCTGCCAGCGAGGATGCTCCGGCGATAAGTAGCGAACGGCGATCAAGCATTTTGGGCTCCCATCCCGCAAATATCGGAGGAAATAATCCAATTTTGCGAGAAGGTGCTCCGTGGCGGTAGTGCCGTTCGATGGCCAAAATGTCCAATTTGAGCGCGCGAAAGCGTCGGGCCCCCGGGACGCTTTCGATATGCCAGGTAGTCTGGCCGCTAGCGCAACATGTGGGCAACCAGCTCGGCGCGAGTTCCGATACCAAGCTTGGCATACACTCCTGATAGGCGGTTTTTGACGGTGCCCGGCGATACTCCCATATGGCGTGCGATTTCGGCGTTGGTCCACCCACGACAGGCGAGCATGGCCATGGTGAATTCCGTGGTCGTTAGATCGTCGGCCACGTCCTCGCCCGAATCGGGGTTGTGGATGCGCCGCCAGCCGTAGCTGAAGCGGTACGTGATTTCGATGATGCGTGCGAAATCGTCAGGGTATTGCGATTTTAGGCATGCCTCGATGAGTCCCTGCAAAAGGCCGTGGTGCTCGCCAATGAGCTCGATAAGGCCGTCGGGGCGCGCAATGTCCCAAGCGGCTCCAAAATGCGTTTTTGCGGCGTCGATGTCCTTGAGGCTCATGCATGCCATGGAAGCTGCCAGGTGCAGGAACAGTTCCGAGATGGGATAGCTTCCCTGTTTCATGATCAGGGCGTTTTCCGCCATGCCTAGGCTGCGGCCGTATTCGCCGCGCAGATACAAGGCGTGCGCCATTACGTAGCTGGCGAACAGGCGCAGGCCTTCGGGCAGATGCGCCGCAAGCGGATAAAACTCTTCGGCAGAATACGGGGAAGGCAAGTGCAGCAGGACACTCGCGGCCGAGGCGAACAGGATATGCGTGGCGTGGACGGCGGGCGATTCCTCGTCAGTTGGCGTATCGAGGATACCTGCAAGGCAACGGCGGGCATCGGCGATACGGTTGAGCGACAGACTGGCGTATCCGCAGATAAAGCATGCGGAATAGCGCAGCGCGGGGTCGGTGACGTGAAGATAGGGGCGTGCCGTCTTGGCAGCGAGGGTGGCCTGCCCGCGAAAGTACAGCGCTTCTGCCGTGGCAATGGCGCGCGAGTCGGGGTCGGAAATGCCTGCAACCGCAGCGTCAATCTGCCCCGGCACAAAGGCGGTGCACATCAACGGCATGGGAACGCATGGGTAGCCATCGCAGTCCATCTTCCATCTCCCATCAGGTGGCAACAATGCAGCAATTGTACTCCTGTTGCTCGGGACCCCTTTTGTTTTACTGTTCGGTTGACGCTGCGGATCGTTTTGGAAGGCTCACGAGCATGGTGGTCCCGTTCTCGGAACTTGCTTCGACCTCTACCGTGCCACCGTGAAGCGCTGCAATCTCCCAAACGAGCGCTAACCCGAGCCCTGCGCCGCCGTATGCCCTGCTGCGGGATTTGTCTAGACGAAAGAACGGCTGGAAGATGCTCTCTCGGTACTGCTTGGGTATTCCCGGGCCCTCATCTCTGACTCGCAGGAGCACGTGGCTGTCGCTGTCGCTGATGGAGACGTTGACAGTCGAGCCGGAGCGGCTGTAACGGATGGCGTTTTCGACCAGATTAAACACCAGCCGATAGAGGAGCGTGTCGCTCCCGATTACTAAAGCGTCTCCAGCACAGTTGAGGGCTATGCCCCTATTTTCGGCAAGTGGCGCAAGGTCGGTGAGGACCTCTTCGGACAAGGGGCCAAGTTCCACATCGTCCTCGCAAGGAACGCTGCGGAGCTCACTCATCTCGAGCAATACCTTGGTCATTCGAGACATGCGCTCGGTTTGTTCTTGTAACAGGCCGAGCAGCTCGGCTGTTTCGGGTTGCAAGCCGGAGTGCTCAGAGATGAAAAGTTCAATCTGTGCTTGCATAAGGGCGAGTGGGGTGCGCAGCTCGTGTGCAGCGTTGCCGGTAAACTGACGCTGTGCAGAGAACCCTTCGCCAAGACGGGCGATCATGTCGTTGAAAGAGGCACTGCATCGTTTTAGCTCGGTGGGCACATCTTCATTGAGTCTGATTTCGCTTAGGTTGTCAGGCTGCACACGCTCAACCTGGGCTGCAAAAGCCCGTAGCGGTTTGAGCGCACGACCGCTCACAAAGTATGCCAGCACGCCGCCAAGGAGTGTGACTCCAGCCGTGATGCACCAGGTTGTCGTGCCAAAAGATTCCTGTGCGTCGTTTACGACGATCGTGACCTCGTCATCGAGGGCTGCTTTTGTTGGGTCAAACGCCTGGGGCGAATCCGCGCCGGCAGCGGTAAAGGCCGAGATGTCGCTGCCGATGGCATCCATGTAGCGCATGCCCGTATAACCGACCAGGCAGTTCGTCAGCACGCACGCTGCGCACGTGAGCAGCGCCGTCATAATCGTTATGCGCCATTGCAGCGAAAGCCTTTTCATTCGCTATCCTCCATAACGTAGCCCTCTCCAATCCGATTGCGAATCGGGTCGTATCCCAAAGCGCTGCGTAGCTTTTTGCGGAGTGACGAGATGTGAACGCGGGTCGCGTTGCTAAAGCTGTTCACGCTGCTATCCCAAACGTGCTCTATAAGTTCCTCTTGGCTTACCGGTCGCCCCTGATTAAGCATCAGGTATTCCAAGATTCCCGTTTCCTTGCGCGTAAGAGATAGGGCCTCGCTGTCTACGGAAGCGATGCGCGCCTTGGTGTCAAAGCGGAGCTTTCCACAGGTTAATACTATGTCGCTTTGTGCAAAGCGCCTGAGGGTAAGGCTGCGGATCCTTGCCGCAAGCTCGTCAAGATGAAACGGCTTGGTAAGGTAATCGTTGGCGCCGGCATCGAGTCCGGCGACCTTGTCGGCGACCTCGCCGCGTGCGGACAGAATCAGTACCTTGGTCTCGCAGTCGGTTTTCCTAAGTTCCCTGAGCACGGTCATGCCATCGATACGGGGAAGGTTGAGGTCGAGTACCACGAGGTCAAAGACTTCGACGCCCAGCAGGTCGAGCGCCTCCTGTCCGTCGTGGCAGCAGTCGACGCTGTACGCCAAGTTTCGCAAGCTGCGCGCGATTGCATCGCACAGCGCTCGCTCGTCTTCGACGATCAAAATACGCATAACAGTCTCCTTGCACATTCCAAATCGCGCTTAACACGGATTTTATAGTCGATATGGTCCAATGGTCGCGTAACGAAAGGAGTGGTCAGGTTGTTCAAAGCGGTAAAGCCCGTGGTACAGGTCGCTTTGTTGATCGTCGGAATTGCCATGGTGTGCTTTGGTGTTATGCGTGGCGAGGCGGATGCCGTGCTGGCCAAAGCGATTAGGCTGTGCTTGGAGTGTATCGGAATTGGATAAAAGAGAAAACACTGCGTCGCATGTTTTGGCCCGATTTCGCGGATTCATTCAGGCGGCGGCGACGCTGGTCACCAACATTCACCTGCCAAACTTTGCCAAAGGCGGCATCTATCAGGGCGCGGGAAAAACAGTCTGCGTACCTGGACTTAATTGCTATTCGTGCCCCGCGGCATCGGGTGCGTGCCCCATCGGGTCGTTCCAGTCGGTGGTAGGTTCATCCAAGTTCAACTTTTCTTACTATGTTACCGGTACGCTCATTTTGCTCGGCGTGCTGCTGGGACGCTTTGTATGCGGCTTTCTGTGTCCGTTTGGCTGGCTGCAGGAGCTGCTTCATAAGATTCCCGGCAAAAAGTTCTCCACGAAAAAGCTCAAGCCGCTCACGTACATCAAGTACGTCGTGCTGCTGTTTGCCGTGGTGCTGCTGCCCGTCTTGGTGGTTAACGACGTGGGCATGGGCGACCCGTTCTTTTGTAAGTACATCTGTCCGCAGGGCGTGCTCGAGGGTGCCATTCCGCTGGCCATTGCCAATGCCGGCATTCGATCTGCGTTGGGACATCTCTTTACTTGGAAACTTGCAGTTCTCATTGCCGTGGTAGTGCTGAGCGTTTTGTTCTACCGCCCCTTCTGCAAATGGATTTGTCCACTCGGCGCATTCTATGCGCTCATGAATAGGGTGTCCCTACTGGGGATTCGGGTTGACGCATGCAAATGTGTCTCGTGCGGCAAGTGCTCAAAGGTTTGTCAGATGGACGTTGATGTGGTCCGCGCGCCCAATCATGCCGAATGTATCCGGTGCGGAAAGTGCATCGGGGCCTGCCCTGTCGATGCCATCAGCTATCGCTATGGCCTGGATGTGTCGGCGGAAAAGCTTCCCTTGACCGCCGATAAAAAGTAAACAAGCTTCGACAAAACGGAGGAATGACTATGAAGCTTTCTAAGATTGCGGCCCTGTTTATGGTGCCGGTATTGGCCTTGTGCCTTGTGGCATGTTCGGCGCCCGGTGGCAATGCGAGCGAATCTGCGAGCTCCGATCCTAAGATCGCAGAACTCACTGCGCAGAAGCCGGCCAATGCCGACGAGGCCGCCGAGCTGTATGCGAAGCTCATGCAGAAGGAGAACGAGATCTTTTCGAGTGATAACGCGCTGTGGGAAAAGGTATTCAATGCGGCAAATAAAGACTCGGCAATGATTGAGGACGGCAGCAATTACGGCGATTTTCTGCTCAAGACCATCGACGGCGCCAAGGATGAGTTCACGGCGGATGAGCTTAAGACACTCAAGGCCGGTGCACAGCAGATCAAGGAGATCGAGGACAAGCTCGAGAGCCTGGAGAAGGAGTTCCCCGGCTGTGGAAGCACGCCGAGTGCAGGCGAGAGCGTCGACGCTTCGACCGCTGGCATGACGGCTGGTGCCAATGCTTCGAGCGAGGCGACGAAGTTCCCCAGCTTTACGGGCAAGGACCTGGACGGCAACGACGTGAGCAGCGACGAGCTGTTCTCTAAGAACAAGGTTACCGTCATGAACTTCTGGTTCACCACTTGCAAGCCGTGCGTGGGTGAGTTGGGCGATCTTGAGAAACTGAATCAGGAGCTTGCCGAGAAGGGCGGCCAGGTCGTGGGCGTCAATTCCTTTACGCTCGATGGCAACAAGGGCGAGATTGCAGATGCCAAGGACGTGCTGAGCAAGAAGGGCGTGACATATAAGAACATTTGGTTCAAGTCGGATAGCGAGGCCGGTAAGTTTACGTCAAATTTGTTCTCGTTCCCGACAACGTATGTCATCGATCAGAATGGCAACATCGTAGGGGATCCAATCGTGGGAGCCATCAGCTCCGCCGAGCAGCGCGCAGCACTCGACAAGCTTATCGACCAGGCGATTGCGAATAGCGAGCAGTAGAAAACGCGTAAAGCATAGCGAGGATCGTGGGCCGCTGTGCGAAGTAGTCCGCTACCTTTCAAGATAAGCTCCACCATATAGAGGTCCCGCTCGGGACCTCTTCTTTTGGGCGCCGTCCCGTTCGTTTTTTGGCGTGGTTCACTACATTCCTCACTGGCGCCGGCAAAAAATGGGGATAGAGTAGGACAAACGCGTCGAATACGAACGGCGGGGGAGAGCGGGCAAGTGCGCCCGCGTGGGAGAGGTTGCCGTCCATGCTGGAGCTCAAAGGTATTTGCAAAAGGTACGTCACGCAGTCGTTTACGCAGGTGGCGCTCGACAGCGTGAGCCTGGCTTTTCGCGATAACGAGTTCGTGGCCATTCTGGGACCTTCGGGGTCGGGTAAAACTACGATGCTCAACGTTATCGGCGGACTGGATCACTTTGATTCTGGTGACTTGCTGATCGACGGCATCTCGACCAAGGTCTTTCGCGATCGCGATTGGGATGCCTATCGCAACAACCGCATCGGCTTTGTTTTCCAGAGCTATAACCTCATTCCGCATCAGACCATTTTGGAAAACGTGGAGCTGGCGCTCACGCTCACGGGCGTGGGGCATGCCGAGCGCCGCCAGCGTGCGCGCGAGGCGTTGGAGAAAGTCGGCCTGGGGGAGCACGTTAACAAGCGTCCGAGCCAGCTTTCGGGCGGACAGATGCAGCGCGTGGCCATCGCCCGCGCCCTGATCAACGATCCCGAAATCGTGCTGGCAGACGAGCCGACCGGCGCCCTGGACTCAACGACATCCGTGCAGGTCATGGATTTGCTCAAGGACGTGGCGCGCGACCGTCTGGTCATCATGGTCACGCACAATCCCGAGCTGGCGTACCAGTACGCCACGCGTATCGTCAACCTGGCGGACGGTAAGATCACCGACGATTCCGATCCCTTCGATGTTGCCAAGGCCGCACGTCGCGAGGCTAAGCCTACGCGCAAAACCTCGATGAGCTTTGCGACGGCGCTGGGACTTTCTGCCCGAAACCTCATGACCAAGAAGGGCCGCACGGCCATGACTGCCTTTGCGGGCTCGATTGGCATTATCGGTATCGCGGCGATTCTGGCGCTGTCCAATGGCGTAAACGGCTACATCAAAAAGGTCGAGGAGGATACGCTCTCGAGCTACCCGCTCACCATTTCCAAGCAGGACTACGACCTGTCGTCCATGATGGGCGGACAGGGGGCTGCGGATGATGGCTCGTCTGAAAGCGTGGATTCGTCTGACGACAGTGTCGGCGGCAAGGCTCAGGGAACCGATAAGATTCCCGTGGTCACGGCCGTAAAGGATATGTTTGCGAGCGTTAAGTCCAACGACATGACGAGCTTTAAGGCATGGCTCGATGCCGGTGGCGACGGCATCGATAAAGAGGTCAACGCCATTCAGTACGGCTACGGTGTATCGCCGGTTGTCTATCGTGCGGGTAAGGGCGACAAGAAGCCCGTTCGGCTTGTTCCCAACGCCATGACCGAGGCCATGAGCGGAGGCGCGAGCTCGGCGGCAACGGTGAGCATGGAATCCATGGGAACCTCGGTCTTTAACGAGATGATCGACGACCAGAGCCTGCTCGACAGCCAGTACGATGTCGTGGCGGGGCATTGGCCTACGTCTGCTAACGAAGCCGTGATGGTGCTTTCGAGTCGTGGCACGGTGGGCGATTACACGCTCTACAGCATCGGCGCGCTGGATATCGATGAGCTCAACGATCTGGTAAACAGCGCTATGACGGCTGACGGTGGGGTCGAAACGCCCGAGACCGGCACCGACTTTACCTACGACGATGCGCTGTCTACCACGTTTAAGGTGCTGTCGCCGGCCGATGCGTATCGCAAAAACGAAGAGACCGGCATGTGGACTGACATGTCTGACGATGCCGACTTTATGACGGCCAAGGTTGCCGCCGGTATTGACGTGCGCATTGTGGGCGTGGTGCGACCTAACGAGACGGCCAACGCGAGCGCATTGACCCCGGGCATTGCCTATACGCATGCACTGACTCGTCAGCTTATGGAACGCGCCGCAAATTCGCAGATTGTGCAGGAGCAGCTTGCTCACCCCGAGACGGATGTCTTTACGGGCAAAACCTTCGACGAACTGCAAGGCGAGGCCAAACAAGGCGTGGATCTGAGCAGCATGTTCAGCGTGGACGAGGCGGCGCTCAAGAGCGCGTTCTCGTTTGATGCGTCTGCACTTTCGGGTGCGGCCGGCGGTATGGACCTTTCTGGTATCGACTTATCCGGGTTGGACATTGACCTCTCGGACGTTGGCAAGGACATCGACTTCAGCGACATCATGGCAAAAGCACCGGCTCCAGATTTCTCGGGCATCTTTGACGGTCTGGAGCTCACGCCCGAGCAAATGCAGCAGGTGGGAGCACTAGCCAACCAGCTGTTTGAGGGCTTTTTGCAGTCTGATCAGTTTAAGGCGCTGTCGCCCGAAGATCTTAAAGACGCGTCAAAGCTCGCTGCCGCATTCTCGACGTATCTTGAGCATGATGCCGCAGCCCAGCAATGCCTGGCTCAATTGAAGGCGCTCGGCGGCGATGCCCTGGCCGAGCGCCTGCAACAGGCGATGACCGACTATGTGCAAAAGCAGCTGGCTCCGTATCTGCAGCAGGCTATGGATCAGGTGATGAAGGCAATCAGCGAGCAGATAGCGTCGACGGTATCGTCCCAGCTCAAGGCGGGCGCAGCGGGGCTTATGGACCAGATGGCGACGCAGATGTCTTCGAGTTTTGCCAACCTGACGAGCGCCATGCACGTGGATGCGAGCGCCTTTGCTCGTGCCATCCATTTCAACATGGACGCCGAGGACCTGAGTTCGCTCATGATGAGCTATGCCAAGGCTTCGAAGCTCACCTACGACAACAATCTGACCACGTTGGGCTATGCGGATGAGGCAGACCCCATCTCGGTTAAGATTTTCCCGCGCGACTTTGAGGCCAAGGAGCGCGTACTCGATCACATCGATGCGTACAACAAGCAGGTCAAAGCCGCTGGCCACGATGATCGGGCAATTTCGTACACCGACTACATGGGCATCATCATGGGCTCGGTGACCGACATCGTGAACACCATCAGCTTGGTGCTCATCGCATTCGTGAGTATCAGCCTGGTGGTGAGCTCCATCATGATCGGCATCATCACGTACATCAGCGTGCTGGAGCGCAAAAAGGAGATTGGCATTCTGCGTGCGATTGGCGCGTCGAAGCGTAACGTGGCAAACGTGTTCAACGCCGAGACCTTTATCGAGGGCCTCATTGCCGGCGTCTTTGCTGTTGTCGTCGTGGTGGCCGTGAGCTTCCCGGTCAATGCTTGGGCGCTTGCGGCCAAACAGGTCCCCAACCTAATGAGTCTGCCCGTGCAGGATGCGTTGGTGCTCATTGTAATTTCGGTGCTGCTGACGGTCGTTGCCGGTCTACTGCCTGCCCGCAGCGCATCCAAAAAAGACCCCGTGGAAGCCCTACGCTCCGAATAATGCGACAAAGGGACAGTCCCTTTGTCACGTTCGTTGATATGAGAGAAGAGTAGATGATTCTATCGTTGGCCCCTATGGAGGGGATTACCGGGCATGTGTTCCGTCGCGTGCATGCGGAGTGCTTCGGTGCGCTCGATTGCTATTACACGCCGTTTTTGCCGCCGCCGCGGGTGGGAAATCGCTTTGGCGGCAAGGCGTTTAAGGAGATCGATCCTGCCAATAACCAGGGGCTCAACGTAGTGCCTCAGCTGATGTCCAAGAACGCGGACGAGTTTGTATGGGCGGCACAGGTACTCGCCGACATGGGCTATCGTGAGGTCAATCTCAACTTGGGTTGCCCCTCGGGGACGGTTGTTGCCAAGGGCAAAGGATCGGGCTTTTTGCGCAACTTGGACGAGCTTGAGGTGTTCTTGAGTGACGTGTGTGAGCGCTCTCCGCTGCCGGTATCGGTCAAGACCAGGTTGGGGTTGGAAAGTGATGACGAGTACGAGCGCGTGCTCGATTTGTATTGCCGCATGCCGCTGGCGGAGCTGATCGTGCATCCGCGCGTACAAAAGGACCGCTATACGGGCACGCCGCGCAAGGAGTTTTATGGCGAGACGCTGGAGCGCGCGCCGTTTCCGGTCGCCTACAACGGCGATATTTTTGATCTTGAGGATATGGATGCGCTGGTGGAGGCCTATCCCGGGACACGCCATGTGATGCTGGGGCGTGGCTTGCTTGCGAATCCTGCTCTGGCTCGCATGGTTAAGGGTGGCCCTGCTGCCACGGTAGCCGAGCTGCAGCGTTTCCACGACACGCTGTTTGCGGCCTATGCAGAAGAGATTGGCGGCAACGCGGTCTTTCGTATGAAGGAGTGGTGGTTCTACGCCAAGTGCGCTTTCGCTGACCCCGCTACCGTTCACAAGCTCGTGCGTAAGACCAAAAAGGTCGACGAATACCGCGCCGCCGTCGAGCGGGTCTTTCGCGAGCAGCCACTCGCACCCATAGCTCGCTTCCGCGGCTAGTTAGACATCGGGGACGTTCTTTAACGACTAGTCATTTAAGAACGTCCCCAATGACTATGTTGCACTAGAGCAGGTTCTTCTGTACCCATGCGATGATGTCGCTCGACTCGTAGAGTGGCTTGCCGTCGATGAACAGGCAGGGAACCTGGCGTTTTCCGCCGACGGCGATAAGCGTTTGCTCGGCATCGGAATCGGTCGAGATATTGCGTTCAGGAATGGTCGCGCCGTTATCGGCCAAAAAGCGCTTGACCTTTATGCAGTACGGGCAGCCGGTCATAACGTAGAGCACGAGCTCGTGATCAGTAGCCATAGGTCTCCAATCGGTTGAGGTTTTGATTGAAATACCCAAAGCTGCCGCGGTCTATGCGCGGACCAGTGACGACTCGATGGCCTGGACCAGAAACGCCGTGGCTCCGGTGCCGCAGGGCTTGTCGTAGTAGTCAACAAAGCGCCGGTCGGCAAGATAGCCGTGGGCGAGGCCCAGGTACGCTTCGTTCTGGGGCTCGTGTCCCCAATTAAGGCCAATCCATCGACGGTGCATTGCGACAAGTTTGCGGGCCTCGTTACTCTCTGGGTCGCCAATGCCCATGGCAATCGAGAGCTGGCCCAAAATGGCGCGTTCAAGTTCCTTCATGTCGTTCCATGTCTGAGGATCCATATCCAGTAACGTTTCGTTTGCTGCATCGATAGCCTCATTGCCATAGCGAGCCCGAGCCTCGGCGCCGTAGCGTTCCTCGTTTTCCTGCACGGTGCGCCAGCGCTCCAGTTGCGGCAGGACGGCGCCCATGAGCGAGACGGCTTCGTCGAGCGACATACCTGTGTTTTGTGCTAGCCGTGGGGCACAGTCCTCGATCATTGCCTCCATCGTGGTGTCGTAGGTGTACTGGCCGTGGTCGTAGCACCACTTGCAGTAATGTTCGGTCGTGGCGCCCGTGGCATCGGTGCCGCAGTCGCCGGGCGTGAGTATCATGCCGCAGCTCTGGCAATAGTGCTCGGGCATTTCGAGCAGGTGAGACAGGGGCTCGCCGGTCACAGCGGCAATGAGCTTCATCATGTCGATGCCCGGTGTGACCTCGCCGCGTTCCCAACGGCTGACGGCTTGGCGCGTGACGAAGAGCTTGGCGGCGAGCTGCTCCTGGGTAAGGTGATGGACGCGACGGACAGCGATGAGCTTTTCTGCAAAGGCCATAGCGGCTCCTTTCTGCTGGTTGATGGCTTAAGCATACGCGGCGGCAGGCACCCTTCCAAGCAACCGTTGGTTGCACGACGGGGGACCGTGGCGAAGAATTGCGCGCAATGCCCCACGCCTCCATGCCGTACAATGACCGGCATGGAACCTATCGCACACATACATACCGACCTGCCGCAGAAGTTCGGCATTCCGCGCAACAGCTTTTTGGCGCCCCATCTGCAGGGACGCATCGTCTTTGAGCCGGAATTTGCCTCCAATGCAGCGGTTGAGGGTCTGGACTCCTTCTCTCACCTATGGCTGCTGTGGCGCTTCGAAAACGGTACGCCCGGCGGCACGGCTAAGGACATAGCCGCCGATGCCAAAACGCAGGACAGGTCCGGCGCCAACGCAAAATGGTCGAAAACCGTGCGTCCGCCGCGTCTGGGTGGAGCCGAACGTGTGGGCGTGTTTGCCACGCGCAGTCCGTTTCGCCCTAATCCCATTGGGCTTACCTGCGTCAAGCTCGATCGCGTCGAGCTTACCGACGACGGCCCCATCATCCATGTGCTGGGGGCCGATCTGCGCGACGGCACGCCCATCTACGACATTAAGCCCTACATTCCGTTCGCGGACTGTCACCCGGATGCGACGGGCGGCTGGATTGAGGATGCTTCATGGCAAGAGCTCGACGTCGAGTTCCCGCAAGCGCTGCAGGATATGGTCCCGCCCGCAAAACTCTCCGGCTTGGTCGAAGTCCTTCGCCAAGATCCGCGCCGTGCGGGCAGCAAGCACGAGCCAAACCGCATTTACCACTTGGCTTACGCTGGACTCGACATATCTTTTACGGTCGATGAAACCCAGCTAACCGTAGTCGCCGTCAACGACGCGCGAGACTAACCAGCCATTCGTCCGCATCCGTCAAATTAAGCGCCAAACCCCGCGTCAAAACCGCCCACGCTGGTGGACAATAACGCCTACCAAAACAATCAACTTTGTACGGGAGCTCAGCATGAAATACGACTTTAGCTCGCTTATCGACCGCCACGGCATGGACTCTATCGCTGTTGACTCTTGGGGTGAGATCCCCGGTATGGCCCCGAACGCACCCGACGAGGGCTTCGACCGCATCCCCATGTGGGTGGCCGACATGAATTTTGCCACGGTGCCCACGGTCCAGGAACACATCATTCAGCGTGCCCAGCACCCCATGTTTGGCTACTTTAACCCGCGCGCTGAGTACTTCGATCGCATCATCGAATGGCAGAACCGCCGCAATGGCGTCGAAGGTTTGAGCCCTGAACATATCGGCTACGAAAACGGCGTGCTGGGCGGCGTCGTGTCGACGCTGCGCGCGTATGTCCAGCCGGGCGATGCGGTGCTGGTCCACAGCCCTACCTACATCGGCTTTACCAAGTCCATTGAGGCCGCGGGCTATCACATTGTCCACAGCCCGCTTAAGCTCGACGACCAGGGCGTGTGGCGTATGGACTTTGAGGACATGGAGCACAAGCTCGCCCAAAACCACATCCATGCCGCGGTGTTCTGCTCGCCGCACAATCCCTGCGGCCGCGTATGGGAACGCGACGAGATCGAGCGCGCCATGGACATCTATCGCCAGCACGATTGCGTAGTGATCTCGGACGAGATTTGGTCCGATATCATCCTGCCGGGGCACAAGCACATCCCGACGCAGTCGGTGAGCGAGGATGCCCGCATGCGCACGGTTGCCCTCTACGCGCCCAGCAAGACGTTCAACCTGGCGGGTCTGGTCGGCAGCTACCACATCATCTACAACGAGACGCTGCGCGACCGCGTGTGTGCCGTGTCCAACAAGACTCACTACAACGAGATGAACGTCCTCTCGATGCACGCGCTTATCGGTGCCTACCAGCCGCAGGGCTACGAGTGGGTGGACGAGCTCAACCAGGTGCTTGCCGGCAATATCGAGTACTTCTGCACGTATGCAGAAAAACATTGGAAGGGCGTCGCGTTTTCGCGTCCGCAGGGCACGTACATGGTGTTTCTGGACTGCACCGAGTGGTGTTGCGAGCATGGCCGTGATATTCAGTGGCTGCTCGACGAGGGCGCCCGCGTGGGCGTGGGGTATCAGGATGGCCGTCCGTTCCACGGGCCCTGCCACATTCGCGTGAATCTGGCGCTGCCGCTTTCGCGCGTGAGGGAAGCGTGCGACCGCCTGGACCGCTACGTTTTTAATGCACGGTAAGTGTGCGCTGCATGCGGGGCCTTCTGCCAAGTCGGCTAGAAGGCCCCGCATGGTAGAACGTCTGTAACCATTGGGCACTCGAGTGGTTTCGTTTGCTATTATCTTTAACCATTTCAGTCTGTAAACAGGATCGTCTGGAGCTCGATGAAAAGACCCCGTCGCTCGGTTGTCATTTCGTTGTTTGTCGCGCTTGCGGTGGCGTGCGCCTTTGCCGTAGCGATAGCCGGCTGTTCCGGGTCGAATGACGGAGCCTCGACGTCTGCATTAGAAGGTCTGGATGCCTCGCAGGCCAAAGACGACGACCTTAAGACGCTCAACGTCGGAAGCGATCTCTACCCACCGTTTGTGTATACCGACGAGTACGGCGATATTGTTGGCCTGGATGTCGAGATATTGACCGAGGCGTTGGCCCGCATTGGTTACAAGCCAAAATACCAGCTGATCGACTGGGAAAAGAAGAAAGAACTGCTGGCGAGCGGCGAGCTCGATTGTGTCATGGGTAGCTTTAGCATGACGGGTCGCGAAAACGAGTATCGTTGGGCCGGCCCGTACCTTGCGAGCCGCCAGGTGGTCGCGGTCGATCCCCAGAGCGATATCTACACGCTTGCCGATCTTGAGGATAAGGTCGTGGCGGTCCAGTCCACCACCAAGCCCGAGGACATTTTGCTCAATCATACAAATGAAAACGTTCCGCAGATCAAGGAACTCTACTGCTTTTCGGACCGTTCATGCCTGAACCCGGCGCTCGTCGAAGGCCTGGTCGACGCCATCGCCGCGCATGAGTCCTCGCTGCTCACCTACGAAAAGGACTATGGTGTGACGTATCGCATTTTGGATGAGCCGCTGCTAGAGGTTGGTTTGGGCACCGCTTTCGATATCAACGATATGCGCGGCATCGACGTCAAGCTCACTCATGCCTACCAAGAAATGCTTGCCGATGGCACCATGGAACGCCTGGTGTCAAAGTACTTCGATGACCCTTCGCCATTTTTGAATGTGGAGGGTCCGTCATGATCGATGCGCCTGACCACGCCGTAGAGGAGCGGGGCAATCGTTCGGCAGGGGCATGGCTCCTTGTCGCTCTGCTGGGGATAGTGCTCTCGGTTGCTGCCGGCATGATGAGCTACGGTTACATGACGGCCCAAGCCGAGCAGCGCTTTGCCGACGTTGTCGATTACGTGGCGACGCAGAGCCTTTCCTACGATGCATTCAATAGCGCCTATACGACCAAAAACCTGATACGCGTTATGGAGATTGCCGGAGAGGCAGCGCGCGATATGGAGCGCGACGGTTCGGTGGATAACACAAGGCTGGAGCTATATGCCGACCAGTTCAACGTGAGCGCACTGATCGTGACGGACGCATCGGGCAATTTGGTGTCTGAGTCCTCGACGGATGGCGTGGGCTACGAGTCGCTTGCTACGTATCTCAAGGAAGCACCCGTGCTGGAGGTGGCAACTCATCCGCTTAAGTCCTATACCGCCCGCATCACACTTGCGGATGATTCGGTCGCAGACATTGGCTGCGTAACCCGGCAGGATGACGAGGGTATCGTTGCCGCAGTAAGGCATCAGAGCGCGAAGGCAGTTGCAAGCAATACGCTCAAACTGCAGAGCCTACTCGGTGGTTATGAGACCATCGACAGTGGCAATATCGTGATCGAAAGCGATGGCAAGGTCGTTGCGACCAATGCCGTTGAACCCACCATATTGGGCGTGTTCAATCTGCCTGCGACGGATGTCTTCATTGTCGACGGTATAAAGGATCGATGCCCGGCTGGTAAGGTCAGATTGGTTAACGCCAATGGCGAGTGGTATTTGGGCACATTTGGAAAAGCGCGCGGGTTCTACGTGTACACCTATGCCTCGGCACGGCGCTACTTTGAGGTCGTCGCAGCTGTTGCTGCCGGCGTGCTGGTGCTCTACAGCGGTGTTGTAGCCACTGTTGTGATGGTGCGTCGCCGCGCCGATCGTCGACGTTTGACGGACTTGCTGCAGCAGGAACGCGACTATGGCGACAAGCTGGCAAAGGCGGCGCGTGAGGCCTCGTCTGCCAACTCGGCAAAGACAGAGTTTCTGCGTCGCATGAGCCACGATCTGCGCACGCCCATCAACGGCATTCGCGGCATGGTCGAGGTTGGCGATGCCAATGCGGACGATCTGCAAAAGCAGGCTGAGTGCCGCTCGAAAATCTGGACGGCATCGGGACTGCTGCTCGACCTTGCCAACGAGGCACTCGATATGAGTCGCCTGGAGAGCGGGCAGGTCGACCTGAACCTCGTACCCACAAATTTGGTGGCACTCAACTGTGAAGTGCGCGATATTCTGGAGCGCCAGGCCGAGGAGCGTCTGGTGACAATTATCTGCGACCAGCAGACGCTTGATCATCCCTATGCACGGGTGAGCGTGACGCACCTCAAGCGCTTGTTGCTCAATATTGCCGGCAATGCCGTCAAGTACAACCGCCAGGGCGGCTATGTTCGCCTGGTGTGCCGCGAGGTGGAGCCGGCGGATGGCGTCCTCGTCTATGAATACACGATCGCCGACAACGGTATTGGCATGAGCGAGGAGTTCCAACAGCACCTCTACGAGCCGTTTTGCCGCGAGGAGCAACAGGTGGAAGGCGCTTCATCGGGAACTGGCCTGGGCGCGCCTATCGCAAAACAGTTGGTCGAGCTTATGGGCGGAACCATGAGCTTTACGAGCGTCTTGGGGCAGGGGACGACGTTTACCATCCGCCTGCCGTTCGAGAAATGCAAGCGCTCCGAGATTCCTCAGGCAGTGCGCGCGGATGCGGGAGACGGCGATGCGCTCCAGGGCTTGCGCGTTTTGCTTGTAGAGGATAACGATCTGAATGCCGAGATCGCGCAGTTTACGCTCGGCCATGCCGGTGCCGTCGTGACGCATGCTAAGGATGGTGAGTCTGCCGTCGAGATGTTTACCGCGAGCGCGCCGTACGAGTACGACGTGGTGTTGATGGACATCATGATGCCCGGTATCGATGGCCTTGAGGCCACGTGTCGAATTCGAGCACTCGATCGCGAGGATGCCGCGACTACGCCGATTATCGCTGTGAGTGCCAACGCCTTTGCCGACGACCGCAGGCTTTCGCGTGAGGCGGGCATGGACGCGCACCTGAGTAAACCCGTGAGCTCGCAGGAACTCGTTGAGGCGCTTGCGCACATAGCTGCCGACGCTTTATAAGCATATGGCCCGGTTCCAATGTTGGTTGGACCCGGGCCATATTGCTATTGATGAGGCCTGCTGAGGGACTTACTTTTCCTGAATCTGCTTACCGCAGAGATGCTCGATCGTAATCTCGTAGAGCTGGACGCCCTTGATGTCTTTGGCGATTTCCTCTTCGACTTCCTCGGCGGAAGGGTAGTACTTAAGGGCGAGCTGGCGGACTTTGTCTTCGATAAACGCGGGGGTGTCATTCGCCAGGCGACAGCGGCCAAAGACCACGGTACTCATAACGTAGGGAGCCCAGTCACCGTCCTGGTACCACTCGTTGCCGTAAACGGTAAAGCAGACCTTGTCATCGCGCTTGAGTGCGTCGACCTTGTGGCCAGCTTTGGCGCCATGGAAATAAATCTTGTCGTGCTCGGTGTCAAAGAAGTAGTTGACGGGAATGGCGTACGGGTAGCCGTCGTCGCCGTTGACGGCAAAGACGCCGCGCTTGCAGGTAGCGAGCAGTTCGCGCGCTTCCTCGTCGGTGATGGCGCGTTTCTTTCGACGTAAGGGCCTAAACATCGTTGGCTTCCTTTCTGGTCGTGCGTGGTGGTTGAGCACAAACTATAGCGAAACGGATCCGTTTTTCTTGATGCGGGCGAGTATGTTTTTGAGCTTGTTAAAGTCGAGCGGTTTGGACAGATGGGCGTTCATGCCGGCGTCGTGTGCCGCCTTGGCGTCTTCGGCAAAGGCATTGGCGGTGAGCGCGATGATGGGGATATCGGCTGCATCGACCTTCTCGCTCAGACGAATCGCGCGGGTTGCCTCGTAACCGTCCATGTCCGGCATCATAATGTCCATCAGGATCGCATCGAAGCTGCCGGCGGGATGAGACAGGTACAGATCGACGACTTCGTTGCCGTTGACGGCGCGGGTGACCACGACGCCCTCGGATTCTAGCAGCGCCTGGGCAATCTCGGCATTCAATTCGTTGTCTTCGGCGAGCAGCACGTTCATGTTGGCAAGCGAGCAGTCGAGTGCCTTCTCGACCGTATCCGTCCGCGCCTGGGGGTTCTTGTCGATATCGAGCGGAATTTCCACGTAGAACGTGGTGCCCACATGGAGCTCGCTGGTGACTTCGATGGTGCCGCCCATCAGTTCAATAAGCGACTTGACGATTGGCATGCCCATGCCGGTTCCTTGGAACTTGCTGCGCGCATCGTCACCTTCTTGGGCAAACGGCTCATAGATATGCTTTAAAAACTTGGGAGCCATGCCAATGCCGGTATCCGAAACGCTAAAGCAAAAGAGCGCGCGCCCGTTATCGAGTGGCTTGGTCTTTGAGCTAAAGGTGACGGAGCCGCCGTGCTTGTTGTACTTAATGCTGTTGTCTAACAGGTTGATCATGATCTGTCGGATATGGGTGGGACTGCCGATCATGTATGGCCCCGTGGCGTACGGCAGACTATTATCCTGCATTGTGATGCCGTTACTGGACGCGCGGAGCTTGCACAGCACCAGTGTATCGTCACAGAGCTCTTTGAGGTTAAAAGGCGCATGCTCCAGTGTTAGCTTGCGGTCTTCGATTTTGCCCATCTCGAGGATGTCGTTGATCAGCGAGAGCAGGTGATTGGCGGCAACGCGCGCCTTGGCACGGCTCTCGCGGGCGACTTGCATGTCGCCTTCCTTCAATTCCTCGATCTCGATAAGGCCCAGGATACCGTTGAGCGGCGTACGGATGTCGTGGCTCATGCGCGTGAGGAATGCCGTCTTAGCGGCGTTGGCAGCATCGGCTTTTTTGCGCTCGGTTCGAGCGCGCACGAGCGCCCAGATGAGCAGGACGATGCCGACCGACAACATACCGATGAGGGTAGCTGCAATGGCGGTGCGGTTGCGATAAAGGAATTGAAGCGTGTTGGATTCCTGGGCCGTGTACGACGTGGAGGAGAAATTGCTTGCGGAGAGCGATTCTCCGGCATTGATGATGCCCTTGTTGATGATTCCCAACAGCTCGGGTTTTCCGCGCGAAATCCAGCACGAGATCTCACAGGTGTCAGGGAGCTCGGTCGTCTCGCAGTCCTCGAGATCGTAACGGTCACCGATGGTTTTTACGCGTGAACTGGGAGCGACGATGCAGTGCGCCGTTCCCTTCCTGAGGGCGTCGAACGCTTCATCGTCGGATTGGTATTCGGTTACGGTCGCTGTGGGGAACAGACTTTCAAGTGCATTTTTGTTGACAAACGATGATTTGGTACAGGCGATGTTCTGAAGGTTTTTGTTCAGGTTGCTGCCGGTGTGGATAGCGGTGAGGGATATGGTTCCCAACGATACCGACTGCACAACGCCTGTTTGCTCGGCAAACCAGTAATCTCGGTATACCGGCAGCGCAACGTCTATGCTTTCCTTTGACAGGGCCTTTGACATCATCTTGTAGCTATCAAAGGCGACGGTTTTGACCGTAATGCCAAATTTATCGTGTAGCGTCGTCGCAAGCGATGCGAGCGAGCCTTCCATTTCGCCGTCTTCGTTCTCGTTGCAGTAGGGGAGTTTGCCCGTAATGTAGCCGAGCGTGATGGTGTTGTTGTTCGCCTTGAGCCAGGAACGTTCGGGGCCGTTGAGCGATGATGAGCCGCTGTTTTGGGTCGAGTAGTGAGATTTTACTTCGTCGTTATAGCGTGGGTTGACGCGGGCGATTGCCGTCATGGCAGCATTGATGTCGTCCATCAGGTCGGGGCGGCTTTTGGGAACGGCAAAGTAGTAGTCGTTCGAACCAATGTAGAACATGGGGGAGGCATTGGGCGACGAGATTGTGTCGTTCATGATGACGGCATCGACTTCGTCGTTTGCGAGCGCGTCAAAGAGATCGGATCCTCCGTCATACTCCTTGTATGTGCAGGCGATTCCTTCGCTGGCGAGCCATTGCTGGCCAACGAAGGTTTGCATGACGTCGGGGTTGCAACCGATAGTGAGACCCTGGAGTGCTTGAGGGTCACCCTTTGCAAGGTCGTCACGGTCGGGCCTGGCGTAGATGTAGTAGCGCTCGGTGCCCTCGGGGTTCGAGGAAAAGAGCAGCTTTTGGGCACGTTCCTCGGAGTAGGAGATGTTGGGCATGAGGTCGATCTCGCCTGCCTCGAGCATGTCCATAAGCTCGGTGAAGGTGCCGGAGACGTATTCGTACCGCCAGCCGGACGTGTAGTACGACAGGGTCTGGAGGTACTCGTAACCCCATCCCGAGAGACGCTCGCCGGGGGTGCCGTCCTGGAAGCCCTCGTTGCTGACGAGCCAGCCGACGCGGACCGTCTTGACTTGCTGATCGGTATTGGCGGCATAGGCGGGGGCGGGCATGATGGTGCTCAGTACGGCGAGCGCGGCAAGCGCGACGGCCAGGGTGCGATATATAACTGAACGAAGGACAGCGGCAGCTCTCACATGCAATCCTAACGAATCGAGACATTACCGCATAAGGATACCAGCTCAGCCTGCCCAGCCGGCAGCTGCACCGCTAAACGGTCCCGCCCGGCAGTCATCGGGGACGTTCTTAAACGACTAGTCATTGGGGACGTTCTTGTTTGACTAGTCATTTAAGAACGTCCCCAATGACTAGTTCCCAATGACTAGTTTCGTTTGCGGGGGAGGCGTGGGACAATACCGAGCGAATGTGATTGGACGTCTGAGAAAAGGGGTCGCGATGAAAAAGCTCAAGACGCTTGCTGACGTGTTGCGCCAGGCAGGCTTCGTGCGCATTACGGAGCTGTTCCTCGTCTTCTACCTGCTATGCTCGACGGCCGTTTGGCTGTCCGAGCCCACGACCCTCACGTTTGGCGATGGCCTGTGGTTTAGCTTTGAGACGGTCTCGACCATCGGCTTTGGTGACATCCCGGCCGAGACGCCGGTTGCCCGCGCCATTACCGTCGTCTTGAGCGTCATCAGCATCTTCTACATCGCCATGCTCACGGGCGTGGCGGTGAACTACTGCAATACGCTTATCAAGCTGCGCCAAAAGGACACCATGGCGCGCTTTATGGACGATCTTGAGCATTTGGAAGAGCTCGATCGCGACGAACTTGCCGACCTTTCGCGTCGCGTGCGCGAGTATCGTCGACGCCAGCGCTAAGACGAACGTCGTGTGCCATAACAAGGGGGACCAAATATGAATATCACCGTGTACCTGGGTGCCAACACTGGCAATGACCCGGCATTTCTGCCCGCGGTGCAGGAGCTGGGCAACTGGATTGGCGCCAATGGACACGCGCTGGTATACGGCGGGTCTAAATCGGGCCTGATGGGCGCGCTCGCCGATAGCGTGCTCGATGCTGGCGGACACGTGACGGGTGTGGAGCCGAGCTTTTTTATCGAGGCCGAGTTTCAACATGACGGTATCGACGACCTTATCGTGACGAGCGATATGGCGGAGCGCAAGGCCAAGATGATTGAGCTCGGCGATGCGTTCATCGCATTTCCGGGCGGCACGGGCACGCTCGAGGAGATTGCCGAGGTCATGTCCGCCGTGTCGTTGGGGCATCTGAGCGCGCCGTGCATTCTGTACAACCTGGATGGGTACTACAACGACCTCAAAGCTCTGCTCGGGCACATGATTGATAAGGGGTTTTCGAGCTCGAGGCGCCAACTCGGCATCTACTTTGCCGACGATTTGCGCGAGATTGCCTCGATTATCAACGGATAAGTCTTGAGCCTGCCCCACTATGACTCCCAATGGTGCCGTTTGCGGCGCAGATGGTTGGCTCGTTCGGACAACGCTCGCTCTACAATAAAACGTATCTATGTCGACTTTGACCGCGGGAGGACCCGATGGATAACCTTGCCAAACCCACGAACCGAGCGCTGTTTTTGGTCAGCGTTGCCGTGACCGGTGCACTCGCGGGTGCCGCAGTCTGGCTATTCTTCTTTGCGATGGAGCACGGCATTGATTATTTGTGGACCGAGGTCCCGCATAAGCTGGGTGTCTCTTCGCCCGAACTCGCCAGCGGCCCGTTTGGCTTTTTGCCGTACCCGTTTTTCGTTTGCCTGTTGGGCGGCTTGGTGATTGGCCTGTACGAAAAGATGACGGGCATCAAGACCGATGACCTCAACCAGGTGATGGCAAAGGTTAAGCAAGACGGGCGCTACCCGTACGACAACCTGGGCAAGCTTTCGCTCGCGGCATTGCTGCCGCTGCTGTTTGGTGGAAGTATTGGACCGGAGGCCGGTCTGACCGGCGTTATCGCAGGTCTGTGCAGCTGGGTCGGCGATCGTATGCGTCGCTTTGGCGCCGAGTTTAGGGAGCTCACGCTGCTGGGCACTCAGGCTGCCCTGACGGCGCTCTTTACCGCGCCCGTCTTTGGTTTTGTGGCACCGCTCGCTGGTAGCGCCGACGGCCAGGGCGAAGACGCCGACGATGAGTCCGTGTCCGACGAGGTCACCATCAAGCTGCCCAAGGCGCAAAAGACCGTGGTCTACGGCATTGCGATTGCCGGCGGTCTGGGCACCTACCTGCTGCTTGGCCAGCTTGTGGGCGGCGGCATGGGTATGCCGAGGTTTGAGTCCGCCGAGGTGGGCAACCTGGAGCTTACCTGGCTCATTCCTCTGTCGCTGATCGGAACAATCTGCGGCTGGCTGTACTTTGTCTCTGAGCACGCGAGCGAAGTGCTTGCCCACGCAATAGGGGAGCACCCCATCGCTAAGGCCATGCTGGCCGGTCTGGTACTTGCCGCCTGCGGTACGGCTCTGCCCTTCACCATGTTTGCCGGCGAGACGCAGGCCGACGTGCTCATGAAAACCTATCTGACCATTCCCGCCGGCGTGCTTATTGTGACCGGTCTTGTTAAGGCCATGCTGACGCCCGCCCTCATCAACCTTGGTTGGCGTGGCGGCCACTTCTTCCCGGTTATCTTCTCGGGTGTGAGCCTGGGCTATGGCCTTGCCATCCTCACCGGCGCCGATCCGGTCTTTTGCGTCGCTGTCTGCACGGCATCGACGATGGGCG
This sequence comes from uncultured Collinsella sp., assembly GCA_902494375.1. Lineage (GTDB taxonomy): Bacteria > Actinomycetota > Coriobacteriia > Coriobacteriales > Coriobacteriaceae > Collinsella. Next base: position 1,162 of record CABUTL010000001.1, on the reverse strand, counting down.
CCGTCATGCGCCAGCCCATCATGGTCGTGGGCCTGCTGCTCATGTGCTTCCCGCTCAAAGGCATTGTCTGTATGATCATCGCTGCCGCCATCGCCGCCGGCATTCCGCTGCCCAAGCCGCTGCGCAAGTAGTACGGTGGCTCACGCTGGGGATATGCCATTTGTCACGGATTTACGGGGAGGGGCGGCGATCGCGTCCTTCGTGGATTGAGACACGCGTGGCTACAGATCGCGTACTCGATAAACCTTGGTGCTGACGGTGCAGCTGATTGCACATAGCGCGAGGGCAAGTACGGCGATGCCTGCACACAGACAGCTAAGAACGGCAGGATCGGGATTCGCCCCGGCAATCGACATGAGCCAGTTGCTGATGGGGTTGGAGGAACTCAGCATTGCCATGGTGCCGCAGCCAAACAGGGCAAACAGGCCAAGGGATAGGCGCAGCGCCTCCATGTGTCCAAATCGGAAGAACAGCGGCTGTGTCAAGAATACCATCATGAGGGAGATGAGCATCGATGCCGCCGAGGCGGTTGCGATTTCAAAGATCGTCTGGCATGTCGAAGGGATGCCCATGGGGTCGAAGAGCGGAAGGGCGAGGATGTTCAGAAGCGTAGCCGCGCATGCCATGACGACCGAGAAGACAACGATGCACAGGTAGCGTGCGCAAATAATGTCTTTGCGCGAGAAGGGCAACGTTGCTCGATAACGCTCCCAGCCGTTTTGGTTATCGTAGCCAGCTAGCGAGTTCATGATTATGATGGGCGACATTGCGCTGACCGCACAGGCGCCGGCGCTCATGCCGGAATCGCCATCTGACGCGTTGGCAAGGGTCAGCACGACAAAGATGAACAGGCCGACGCCCGCGATGCTCGGGATGAGCGTGCGAACGATGGCGAGCTCGGACATAAAGGCGCGTTTCATTTTGAAGCCCCTTTCAGCATGAGGCGCAGATAGTCATCAATGGTTGCTCGATCGCAGGGAATCTCGGGGAAGGCCTCGAGCGTTTCGCGACGGTTGGGCACGAGCACGTCCACGCTATAGGCGTGGTGGACGGCACGGGCGCCTTCGACGCAAGCCATAAGCTCGGCGGCCTGCGCTTGGGTGCAGTGGGCGATGCCAGCGCGGTCGGTAATGTCCTCGCGCGGCAGGTCAAACACAATCGA